>JAAWDB010000100.1 GCA_022793555.1 Bacilli bacterium | reverse complement strand
GGTTTCTCATAGTGTTTTCTTTTCTTTAGTTCAGAAGGGACACCGCTTCTAGCAACTTTTACTTTAAATTTCTTTAAAGCTCCATCAATATTTCCATTAGTTACTACAACTTTTGTCATGAATTATACCCTCCCTTCAATTTCTACCATAAATTATATCACTAGACTACTAAGAGTTCAATCTTTTTTTCATTAGAAAACCGCGAAAAAAGGATGTTTTCACATCCCAAAGTTCCTTAAGAATTAAGATTTGCACCAGAATTGTTATCATTTGTAATTGG
This sequence comes from Bacilli bacterium, assembly GCA_022793555.1. Lineage (GTDB taxonomy): Bacteria > Bacillota_I > Bacilli_A > RF39 > UBA660 > MGBC162267. The sequence goes on along the minus strand of JAAWDB010000100.1, from coordinate 3,353 downwards.
AGACTCTTCTGATACAACACCACTTACTTCTAATTTTAAATAAATATATTGTCCACTTACCGCACTAGTTGCAAGTTCTTCGTTAATCCACGCTTGTACACTATAAGAAATATCTTGATTTGCTTCTAGTACACCTTCATCAAGAACATAACGAATATCGCTTTGAGCAGTAACTCCATCAGTTTCTGTAGTATGAGGAATTTCACCAAGTGTTCTCGTTGACAATGGAACTAAAGTTTCATTTCCTTTTTTTAACCCAATACGAATTAAGCTATGATCAACAAACGTTCCACCTTTAGGTAATTTATCTTTATTGTTATACATAACTAAACGATAACTAGCTGGAAGTGTTCCTCGATTTAAAATATTTAATTTATAAGTACAATCAGTTAAAATGGAAGCATCATCATCACTCATTGGATCTAAACAACTATTACTAGAAACGATATCACTTTCCGTGATTGCTTCTCCATTCGCATTCGTATAAGTAATAACTAAAGATCCGGTTTCTACAACTTGATTATCCGTATTTTTATCTACCTGTAAAAACATTGCATAACTTGCTCCAATAACCACAATCGTCATACATATTACTACAATAGCAATAACCTTTGTCTCTCTTTTAAAGATATTTTTATAGTTCATCGTATCATCACCATATCATACACATATTATACATAATACCACAATTTTTTTACTTTGTGGAAAATTTTTACTCTTTTTTATTAAAAACTCATTAATTCATTTTCTTTAACTTTTAAACGTTCATCGATCATTTTATTATATTGATTGATAAGCTCTTGAATCTTTTGAAGCTCTGCTTGTTCCTCATCTTCTGGCATTTCACTACGTTTAATCTCATTATTCGCATCTTGGCGAATATTTCGTAGTGCCACTTTTGTTTCTTCACAAATAGTTTTTGCTTGCTTAACATATTCCCGACGACGTTCTTCTGTTAGCTCTGGAATCGTTAAAATAATTACTTCACCATTATTTATTGGAGTAATTCCTAAATTTGCTTCATTGATACTGCGTTCTATTTCTTTCAAAGCACTTTTATCAAAAGGCTTGATCATAAGTTGTCTTGCCTCTGGAACCGTAATATTTGCAAGAGCTGAAACGGGAGTCATTGCCCCATAATAATTTACTTCTATCCCATTTAACATGGCAGGATTTGCTCTTCCAGCACGGATATTTTGTAACTTAGCATCCATAGATTCCAATGATTTTTGCATTTTCTTTTCTATTTCTGAATTCATAATAACTCTCTTTCTATATACTAAATATAGTATATAAAATTATTTATTGTTTGACAATAAGATTTCGAATCATTTACAATTCTTTTTTAGTTTACACTAATTTTCTAAAAATATGAAAAAAAAGAAAACGTTTCCCACTAATAGTTTTGAAAAAGTTCTCTCAAATAATTTTCTAACGTTTCCTCTTTTAACATTCCAATTTGACCCGTTTGATACTTTTGATTTTTAAAAACCATGAAATATGGAGTCGTTCCAAATTTTTCTTGCAACTGGGTAGAATAAGCAATAAATGTATCATAACCTTCTGTCGTTTCGGAAATCAAGGATTGATTTAAATAATAGACATTTTCTAACTGATATTCCTTCACTACTTTTTTTAATATTGGTACAAATCTACGACATGGCGGGCAAGTACTTCTCCCTGAAAATACATAAATAGTTTCACCAGTTTGAATAAGTTTTTGCAATTCCATTAAGTTAGTAGATTTCATAAATGATACATCATAATCAGTATCGATGGTAATATCCACTGATGAACTCTCATCTTCTTTATTTGAGGGAACATTGTCCTCCTTTTCATTTGCTGAATGATTCGTATCATAAGGATAATCTTGGTTAGGGTTAACTCGCAAAATCTTTGACATAATCATATCCCCACTCATCAAAAGAATCATTACTACTACCGCCAAGGCACAAGAAATAACTTGTATTGATTTTTCTGGCATGCTTTTTCGATTTTTCATATTATTTTAACTCCTTTTGTAATAAACGAATCACTTCTCGATAAGTTTCCATCTTTACACTCTTTTTTTCATCAGTCCAATAAGATTTAGGATTTTCACGTGAGGCTATAAAACTAGTCTCATCATCAAAAAAATAACATCTCCACGAATTACCCCAACTACCGTAGGAGCATGTAAATCCATCTTTTTTAAATCATCAAGCATTAAATAATGATCAACTTCGCGAACAATTCCTTGATAATTATCATGTTTTTTATTGCGATCCTCTAAAAAATTATAATAGGCAATCGAAAAATTCATTTCTCGACTAACCTGATCTAATAACTCAGCTATTACACTACTCCATTCATTTTCTGGAAAACCCAAAAAAAGTAATCCCGTTTCTCGCTCTAACAAATTAAGAGCCTCATAAGAACTCAATACTTGAAAATGATTATCATGGGCAATATTGCGATAATCTTTAGAAAATAAGATGCCATCTTCAATCTCTTTCACCGTATAATTACGAGTACCTAAAAAAACGAAAGCTGCTATTAAGATGGTAAAACATACTCCGTATAAAACCTTTTTTAAAAGTGTAGAATTTTTCTTTTTCATATCATCACTCACTTAAAATAAAGTATATCATAAAACCAAAATACAAAAAAGACACTTTAAACAAAGTGTCAATTACTTAATTACCTTTTACTTGATTCATTACTTCTTGAGCAAAGTCATCTTGACGTTTCTCGATTCCTTCGCCAACTTCATAACGAACTACTTCTTTAATTTCTCCACCATTATTTTTAACAAATGTTTGAACATCTACATCACCATCTTTAATGAAAGCTTGTTCAGTAAGACAAATTTCTTTAAAGAATTTATTAAGTCTTCCTTCAACCATCTTACTAGCAATATCTTCTGGTTTTCCTTCAGTCATTGCTTGTTCTTTTAAAACTTCTCTTTCCTTTTCTACTTCATCTTGAGGTACATCTGATCTAAATACATACTTTGGATTCATAGCAGCAGCTTGCATAGAAACATCTTTAGCAACTTCTTCGCTTGCATTAGACACTTTAGAAAGTGCAGCAATTCTTCCTCCTAAATGTAAATAGGCTCCAAAAGCTTCATTATCCTCTTTTGTCATCACAGCAAAACGACGGAAAGACAATTTTTCTCCAATTTTAGCAGTTTTGGCAACAATTAAATCTTGAATTGTTCCCTCACTACAAGAAAGTGTAAGAGCCTCATCCATTGTAGTTGCATCAGATGCTAAAATTGTTTTACCAATTTCTTCAATCATTTCTTTGAATTCATCATTTTTACTAACAAAATCAGTTTCTGAATTCACTTCTAAAATAACAGCTTTATT
>JAAWDB010000099.1 GCA_022793555.1 Bacilli bacterium | reverse complement strand
TTCTAAAAGTATTTCTTTATTCTTATATTTTACTTCTTTAATCATACCTTCTTTTTCCATAACTCATCTCCTTTATTTAAAACTATGAGAGAGGATTTAAAATAATACTTTAAGAAAAAACAGAAGATTTGCTTCTGTCTCACCTTTCTTATATTTTATTATTTTTCATTTTCATACATTAAACCTTTATAATATTTCCATGCAAGAATACGAAATGCTAATTTATCAATTGTTGATTCATCTAAGACACCATCGCTTAAAGATTTTTTTATTTCATTCATACTGCTTTCATAATCGGTGGTGATGATTAAATCATTTCCTGCTAAAATGGCTTTGGTCGTAGGATTAGAAATATTATTTAAAGCTGACATTGCTAAGTCATCTGTTATAATAATCCCCGTAAAATTTAAGTCGTTTCTTAAAAGATTATGAATACTTGGAGAAAGGGATGATGGATTAGTACTATCAACATTTAAAATGATATTATGGCTCATTAATATAGCTTCTGCACCTTTTTTAATTCCCGCTTCAAAAGGTGGAAGATCGTTTTGTTTTAAGTCTTCTAAGACCCTAGTATCTGTTGCAATACCCTGATGTGTATCAGAATTGTTTCCATAACCAGGGAAATGTTTTAAAGTATATGATACTTTGGTTCCATGACTGGTTTCAATCACTGTTTCGGCATATTCTGAAGTTTTTTTGGTATTTTCTCCTAAAGTTCTTTCATACATATATGCATTTGGATCAGTGGTTACATCAACAACTGGTGCTAAGTTTAAATTAAGTCCTAAGTTACTTAATATTCTACTTTTATTTATAGTATCTGTTTTAATTGCATTTAATCCACCATTTTTATAAAGTTCTTTTGAAGATTTGAAAGGATTATCCACTAATTTGGGATTACTACTTACACGAATTACTTTACCACCTTCTTCGTCTACTGCAGTGAGTAATGGAATTTTACTTACACTTTCAACACTTTGGATCATTTTTTTTACTTCTTCTTTCGTTTTATCTTGAAAATCTTTTTGAAAAAAGACATATCCTCCAAATTGATATTTTTTTTGAATTGTTTCTGCATTTTCTGGATAGCGTACTAATAGAATCTGAGCAATTTTTTCATCTAAGGTCATGGTTTGCAATTTTTTATAAGCAGCATTATAAAAGTCATGAAATAAGCCATTATCTTGCCAATTTTCTGGAAATCCTTTGTTTTCATTAGCTATAGTTAATTCAGTAATTGTAGTATCTTTTTGAAGTTCGATGCTTTTGTTTAAAATACCAGTGTATTCAATAATAATATTATCTCCTGATTTTACATTAGGGTTTGGGGTTTCAAAGGTATAGATTATATTGTTTGCATCTTGAACAGTAAGTGAATTTTTATTTACGCTCATTACCGTTGTAGAAATTTGATCTTTTGTTATTTCCTCTTTTTTCTCTTTATCTTTTAATTCCCAATTTATGCTCCATGTTAATAATAATAAAATAAGAATTGCTCCTAGTCCCATAAAATATTTTTTATCCACTGTTGATCACCTGTTATAATCTTATTCTTCGTTTTTCTTTTTATACAGTTTTTTATTGATCTATCACGGTTTCAACAATTTTCGTTATCCTATTATTTTTTTATGGCTTTTTAATAATGCAATCTTTCTAATCCATGTTATTTTTTGTATTTCTTCAAAATTATTCTTCTTAAATCGCTAATAATTCCTTTTCTTTTAATTTTAACAATTGTTCTACATCAAGTTTTAAATTTTTAAAATATTGTTTAAAATAATCACCAATAACATTTGGATATATTATTGTCAAAATATTTACCCACTCTTCAATATTTTCTTCTGAAACATTTAAAAATAATTCAAAAGTTTCCATGTAATCTTTTAAATATTTTTTATCATAATTATTGGTAAAATATTTTATATCCGATTTCCATCTATGAATTCTATATTCCGTTCTTTGCATTGAGCCATCCATAATATTTTTCGTAGCAAATTCTCTTATATTAATACCATTGTATTTATAATTATAAGCTAATGGATGAATATAAAAATCTGATATTTTAAATGATGCTGTCATATCCAATCTGTATATTTCGTTATTGTATTTAACAACCTCTATTCCATCACTCTCTTCGAATAAACATTCTAGACAAAGCATTTTAAAATAATCTTGCCAATTCTTTATTTTGTCTTTTTCTTGTTCTAATTTTTTTAAAGATATATGCTCACAATTTTCTAAATACTTAATTCCACAGACAAAATCACTTTTGAATTTATCTTCTAAATCATTTAATATAAATAATTTAACGGGGGCTATTTTTATTCCCATTTTATTTCCAATTTTACTATACATAAATTCATTACATGCACAATCATAATATTCATGTTTGAGTATGTATTTTTCGGCATGATTATACTTATTTGTAGCTAAATATAACTTTCCACTATCGCCATCACTTTCAAACTCTTCTAAAATAAAGTCATTCATATACAAAATATCTTTTGAAGAAGGAATTTTCTTCTCTTTATTTTCTAATTTTTTTAATGTACGAAATGCTTCTCGTTCATAATTTCTTATTTCTATTTTATCTTTGTCTGAATACATCTTATACCTCTTAAAATTTCAAAATTTTGTTACAAATATTATACCAATAAAAAATATATATTTCGTCATTTTGTGGTCTTTTCTTTAAAAAAGAGGTGACTTCTTATACTTGCTTTAAGAGAACCCAATGCAACAAAATTAGAACGGGAAGGCTATGGCAAAGTTGTTGCTAGTATTGGTGAAAAATCTGGTAGTGTTCCTTACACAGCATTCTATACTCAACTTAGCTATTATGAGGAGAATAAAGAAGTATTAGAAAAATTTACAAGAGCATTAGAAAAAGGAATCGACTTTGTTAAAAATCATAATGAGGAAGAAATTGCGAAAATTATTGCTCCACAATTTCCAGATTCTTCAATGAATGATTTAAAAGCTATTGTAAAACGTTATAAGGATTATGACAGTTGGTTACCAAACGGCTATATTAGTGAAGAAATTTATAAAAATTTAGAAGATATTATGATCGATGCTGAATTAATTAAAGATTATGTTCCATATGATAAGTTAGTTCGTAATATTAGTCATGAATAATATTTTAACGTTACAAAATATTCGGAAAATTTATCACACAAATTCCGGAGAAATCGAAGCAGTAAAAGATATATCTTTTTCTATTAAACAAGGAGAATTTGTTTCCATTATTGGACCATCTGGGTGTGGTAAATCAACAATTTTAAGTATTTTATCAGGATTAGAAAAAGAAAGTGGTGGAAATATTGCTTGTGAAAACTGTAGTATTGGTTATATGCTACAAACCGATGCTTTATTTCCTTGGTTAACTATTTTAGATAATGCAATTCTTGGTTTAAAAATCAAAAAGCAAGATACTGAAGAAAATGTTCGTTATGTGAGAAGTTTATTGAAAACTTATGGTTTAGAAGATTTTGAAAAAAAATATCCGAATGAGTTATCTGGTGGAATGAAACAACGAGTGGCACTTATTCGTACACTTGCCTTAAAACCAGATATTCTTTTACTGGATGAGCCATTCTCAGCATTGGATTATCAATCACGCTTAGCGGTTAGTGATGATGTGTTTCAGATTATTAAAAAGGAGAAGAAAACAGCAATTATGGTAACCCATGATTTATCAGAGGCAATTTCGATGTCTAGTCGTGTTATTGTTTTATCAAAACGACCATGTACGGTAAAGCATATCTACGATATTAAATTAAGTACAAATGCAAATCCTATTGAAAATCGAAAAGCAAAAGAATTTGCGTCTTACTATGATTTGTTATGGAAGGATTTGGATGTCAATGTCTAAAGAACAAAAACAATTTATTAGAAAAAAACGAAATCAGAAAATCTTAGTAGTTTTCATCCAACTTTTCTTAGTCATATTCTTTTTGGGAATGTGGGAATATAGCGCCAATAAAAAAATAATTAATCCCTTTATTTTTTCTAGTCCATCAAGAATTTTAGAATGTATTGTTACGACTTATCAATCGGGAGATTTAATACTTCATATTTTTACAACATTTTATGAAACCATTTTAGCTTTTGTTATTGGAATTAGTTTGGGATTTATCATTGCTATTATATTATACGAATTTCCATTAATAGCAAAAATCGTTGAACCATTTTTAACTATGTTAAACAGTTTACCAAAAGTGGCTTTAGGTCCAATGATTATTATTTGGACAGGAGCAAACACAAAGTCCATTATTGTGATGGCATTGCTCATTAATTTAATCGTTAGTATTTTAAATATTTATAACGGCTTTTTGGGTACAGATGCCAATCGATTAAAACTTATGAAAACTTTTCAAACTAGTAAATCACAAACACTCTTCTACTTAGTAATTCCAAGTTCAAAGAATACGATTGTATCTTCATTAAAATTAAATATTTCTATGACTTTAATCGGAGTTATTATGGGGGAATTCTTAGTTAGCAAAAAGGGTATTGGATATTTGATTATTTATGGAACTCAGGTATTTAATTTAAATATCGTTATGAGTGGAATTTTAATTCTTGTAGTTATGTCTTTTCTGTTATATGAGTGCGTTTCTTTGTTTGAAAAAAAAGTAAATCATCATAAAAAATAATAAATTTTAGCGATATGCCTGAAGCATATCGCTTTTTAATTGAAATCTCAAGCGCACCATTTAATATAATTTTAACAAAAGCAAAATTCTTGTCAATTATTTTCATTTTATTTGTAGTAGTTTTATGATAATGTCAGTATAGTTAGTTTTTTGAAAATGTCAGTGAAGTAAATTATAATAATTCTCCAAAAAGGAGGAAAAAATGAAAGGAAGTATAACATTATAAAATTTATTGGTAAAGAAATAGATATAAAACAAACTTGTAGATTAACTGGATTATCCGAAAGACAAATTTATAGAAGACAAAAAGCTTATAAAGAAAAGGTATTGAATCTATTCCTCATGGTTTAAAACTAAATCCCTCTAAAAAAGGATATGATAATAAATTAAAAGAAACAATTGTTAAATTATATAATGAAGAATATTTTGGTTGGAATTTTCATCACTTTAACGATGCTTTAGAAGATGATTATAAAATTATTGTATCAGATTCTTTTATATATACTTTATTAACTTCTAAAGGTATTGAGTCACCTTACAAATATAAAGCAAAAAAGAAAGCTCATCCACCTAGACCTAGAAAAGAATTTGCTGGTGAATTAATACAGGTAGATGCCTCTAAACATCAATGGTTTTATGGAAATAATAATAATTATTATCTTCATGGTGGAATCGATGATGCCACTGGAATTGTTACCTCTTGTTTTTTAGCATATCAAGAAACAATTTATGGATATCAAATGATTATAAAAGATACGATCCGTGATTATGGTATACCTGAATGTTTATATACTGATTATAGAACTGTTTTTAAATCAAATAAGAAAGAATTAACTTTAAAAGAAGAATTACAAGGCAAAGAAATTAAAAATACACGATTTGCCAACATGTTAAATCATATTGGAATTGATATCATTTCTATCGTCGATCCAAGAAGCAAAGGAAGAATCGAGAGACTATGTTGAACATTTCAAGATAGATTATACAAAGAACTAAGAAAGAAAAATATTAATACAATAGAAAAAGCAAATCAATTTATAAAAGATGTATTCTTGCCCAAATACAATATGCGATTTGCTTCCGAAATAGATTATACCAAAAACTCATTTATAAGTGTAGATGAAACCTTTGATTACAATAAAGAACTTGCTGTTTGGTCAGAACATAAAGTTTATCATAATTGCTACTTAAAATATGATAAGCATTATCATGCAATAACCAAAAAAGGGGAAAAGATATTTTTACCAACATCTTCTAAAGTTAAAGTTTATACTTTTATAGATAGAAGTGAACATATTTTTTATAAGGATGAATGGTACGATTTAAAATCTATTAAAAATTTACCAATTAAGCCTTCTGAATATATTAAAACTAACAAAACTCAAGAAGAAATAAATCTTTCTAAAGCTCATAAGCCTTCTAGAAATCACCCTTGGGTAAAACAAGGATTAATAAAATTAAGGCAAGGGTGAACCTTTGTAAGTTCATCTTAGGCCTTGACTTAGTATTCTACTTGTAAAATATTTATTACCAACTGTCATTTTCAAATATTTTTCTACTGTCATTTTCAAAAAAATTTGACATTATTTTCATTTTATTTATTATTTTGCCATGACAAAAAAATGTAATATT
>JAAWDB010000098.1 GCA_022793555.1 Bacilli bacterium | reverse complement strand
GATATCATAACGATTATTGATAGTGAAGATGAAACTAAAAGTTATGAATTAGTTGTTAATGGTATTTATGAAGAACAAAATGATAATGATAGTGGAATGAATATGTTTGCTAGTTCTGTAAATACAATAATTACAAATACAAATTTTATAGATAAGATGCTGGAAAGCAATGAAGATTTAGTTGTATCAACAACACCAACATTCATTCTAACAAGTGATGATGTTGTAGAAGCATTTTCGAAAGAATTAACGGAAAAGGGATTAAGCGAATATTTAACTTTGCAAACAAACTTAGATCAGGTGCGTGGTGCTACAAGTACAATTTCAAATGTTAAGAATTTTGCTTTTACTTTCTTAATTATTACTCTAATTATAGGAACGGTAGTATTACTTGTTATCAATATGATTAATATTAGAGAAAGAAAGTATGAAATAGGTGTACTAAGAACGATTGGAATGAAAAAATCTAAAGTATGTATGCAATTTATGTTTGAATTATTTGTTGTTGCATTTATATCCCTAATTATTGGAGCTATTATTGGAGCAACAATATCAGTGCCAGTATCTAACAGCCTTTTAGAAAATGAGATAACATCTAGTCAAAATGAATCCAATAATATTAGAAATAATTTTGGTAAAGGGCAAATGGATAAACCAAACGATAATTTTGTAGGTAATGGATTTAAAGGAATAGCCAATGTGCAAGCGTTTGATAGTATTGATGCTGTAGTAGATTTGAAAGTGTTAATTGAACTTTTGGGAATAGGGCTATTAATTACATTAATTAGTTCAATAAGTGCTATTACAAGTATTCAAAAATTTTCACCACTCACAATATTAAAGGAGAGATCGTAATGAAAAGAGATGCTATATTAAAAATAGAAAATGTATCTTATAGATATAACGATGCCGAAGACAATGATTATATTTTGAAAAATCTAAACTATGAATTTGAGGCAGGAAAGATATATGCTATTAAAGGAAAAAGTGGAAGTGGTAAAACAACATTATTATCACTTATTAGTGGTCTTGAAAAAGAGTATGAAGGTTCAATCAATTTTAATTGAAAGGAATTAAGAGAAATTGATTTAGATAATTATAGAAGCAAAAATATTGGAATTGTATTTCAAAGTTATAATTTGTTACCACATTTAACTGCTATAGAAAATATTATTTTATCTATGAATGTAAGTAATTTAAAAACTTCTAATAAGGAACAAAAAGCTATAGAACTTATGAAAAGTGTTGGACTAAGAGAAAATCAAAAAGATAGAAGAGTTTTAAAACTTTCTGGCGGTGAACAACAAAGAGTAGCGATTGCAAGAAGTTTGTCATACAATCCAGAAATGATTTTAGCAGATGAACCAACAGGAAATTTAGATAAGGAAACAGAAAATGATATATTAGAAATATTAAAGAATCTTGCTCATAAGGAAAATAAATGTGTAGTAATAGTAACACATTCAGAAAATGTTTGTAATCAAGCGGATGTTGTTTATGAACTAAAAAAAGTAAAGAGTTGATTTATAAAGAAAATGCATGAGTTGAAAAATAGATAAAAATAATTTTTGCTATTTTAATCGCCATTTTAATAAGATGTATCAAAAGTGGTTGAATATTTAAAACCTAGTTTTCATAGCTAGGTTTTTATGTTATAATCTTTTTAAATACAAAATACAGTTTAGCATCTAAGTTAGAATATATGTAAATGCTTCCTGAACAAAACATTGGCACAAGTGGTACTAAAATGATGGTAGCTTACATCAATAAATTATAATGAAAGAAAAAAAGGTGATAAAATGAAATCGTTATGCATTGGTCATACGACATATGATATTAGTGTACCAGTAAATGGTTATCCAGAAGAGAATGGCAAGTATTATCTTAAAGAAAAATTAGAAAGCAGTGGAGGAGGAGCTTCAAATGCAGCCTTTCTTCATGCAAAGTGGAATGTAGAAACTTATTTTTCTGGAGTCGTGGGCTACGATGATTTTGGAACTTTTATAAAAAAAGAAATGGAAAAAGGAAATATAAAAACTCCATTTTTAGAAACAAGTTATGATAAAAAAACTTCAACATCATTTATTCTAATAAATAACCAAATACATTCTAGAACCATATTTAATATTCAGCCAGAAGAGTTTCACTTAAAAAAATATGAATACGATATAACGCCAGACATCATTTACCTAGATGGATATGAGTATTCAGCAAGTGTTACAGCAATGAATAAATACGCTAATGCAATAACTTTTTTAGACGCTTCAGTACCTTCTAAAAATTTAATGGCTTTAGCACGAGATGTAAAATATTTATTATGTTCTATTGAATTTGCAGAAGGAGTTGCTGGCACAAAAATAGATTTTAATAATCCAGTAACCTTATTAACTATATATAAAAGAGTTAAAGATCGTTTTCCAAAAAGTGAGATCATTATCACTTTAAAAGAGCATGGTGCGCTATATTGTGTAAACAATGAGGTAAAACAAATGCCACCATTAGCAGTTACTGAGGTTGATCGTACAGCAGCAGGAGATATTTTTCGAGCTTCTTTTGCTTATGCGATAGGAAATCACTATGATTTAGAAAAATCGATTAGAGTTGCGAATATTGCTGCTGGTTTATCGACATCAAAAATAGGTGGCAAAGATTCTATACCAACACTAAGTGAAGTAATTCAAAATTATGAAACTCGTTTTGGTCAAATCGATAATAGCCAGGAAACAAAAAATTTTGCCAATCCAGATATTCCGCCAACTGAAGATTTAACAAATAGTCAGCTACAAAATAACTTCAATGTATCTTCCCAAATTCCACCAACTAATAATCCGCTACCTCCTCAAACAGAAAACAATACCTTAATAAATAACACTTTTTCGTATACGAATAATCAGTCTCCTTCAAATAATCCATGATTTTGAAAAGTTATCCAGCCTTAGATGTCCATGGAGAAACGCGTGATACTGTTGTTTATCCTATAAATACTTTTATAAAGGACAATGTAAAATTAAAAAATAAACATATTGTAATTATTCATGGAAGAGGACAGGGAGTGTTGCGAAAAAAAGTTCATGAGATATTGAAAAAAAATCCATATGTTTTAGAATTTTATTTAGATGGAATGAATATTGGTGCTACAGAAGTAATTTTAGATATTTCATCGAAATTTGACAAATAATTATATATGTGGTATATT
>JAAWDB010000097.1 GCA_022793555.1 Bacilli bacterium | reverse complement strand
ATTGTTACTGGATGTAGTTTTGTTGTTTTTGACATTATAAATGGTTGTAAGAAGTTTCCTTCTAAAAATTGTATTAAAGCAATAACTACTATTGATAAAATACCTATTGTTGGGCTTTGAGTAAATCCTACGATTACTGCAGGGGCCCCTCCAATATATGGTCCTGCATATGGAATTAAATTTGTAAGTCCACAGAAAAATCCAAATAAAGCTGGAGCTTTTAAACCTACTAACCATAATCCAATTGAAGTTAAAATAAATACTACAGAGCAATCTATAACTGCACCTTGAACATATTTTCTAAGTGAACTATTAACATCGTTAATTAAATCCATACTTGTTTCTCTGAATTTTTTTGGTAAAAAGTTAATAAGTGCAGCTTTAGAAGTTGAACTTACAAGTAAGAAAAATCCAATGATTAATCCTAATACTAATGTTCCCATACCAGAGAAAAATCCTGATATGAAATTAAATAATCCAGCTGGTAATTCTTTTGTTATACCTGCAGCTGTTTGATTGAATTTTTCAAAGAATTCATTTTTAATTGCTTCAGCGTCAATATTTTGAATGTTATTTAAATGTTCAAACATATTTAAACACCATGTTTTAATAGATTCAAATACATCTGGAGCTATTTTAGCAAATTCAGTAATTTGATCTGCAAGTAATGGTATTAAGGCAGCAAGTACTAAAAATACAATTAAAAATAGTATTAAATAGGTTATAATGGCTCCAAAAGTTCTTTTTATTCCTTTTGTTTGCATCCATTTTACAAATGGATCAAATAACCAAGCTATTAAAATACCTATAAATAATGGCGCAACTATTTTTAATACTGTCCATATAAAATTTAAAATATTTGTTTCTTTAAATAGTAGTATGATTAAATATAGACCTAGTGCAACTAATAAGAAATATGTAACATTTAATACTTTTGAAGCACGTTCTGCTACTTCATTTATTTTTTGTTTGTCTATATTCGTACTAGATTTTCTTCTAAGCATTTTTGTTCACGTCCTTTATACTTGTAAAAGTTCTTCTTCTTTTTCTTTTAATAATGCGTCAACTTTTTTATTATACTCGTTAATTAAATCTTGAACATCTTCTGACATACCTTTTTTATCATCTTCAGTTGCTTCTTCTAATTTTTTGATATCATTATTAGCATCTTGTCTTATGTTACGTAAACTTACTTTGCAATCTTCAGCAATTTGTTTTACTTGTTTTACATATTCTTTTCTTGTTTCCTCTGTAAGTGCAGGAATATTTAAAATAATGCTTTCACCATTATTATTTGGTGTAAGTCCAATATTAGCTTCAAATATTGCTTTTTCAATTGTACTTAAACTAGATTTATCAAATGGTTTAATCATTAGTTGTCTAGCTTCTGGAATCGAAATTGTCGCTAACTGTTTCAATGGAGTATCAGTTCCATAGTATGATACCATAACTCCATCTAAAATTGCTGGGTTTGCTCTGCCAGCTCTAACATTAGTAAATCTTCTTTGCATAGCTTCAATAGCTTCGCTCATTTTTGTTTCTGTTTCTAATAAAATATCTTCCATTTTTTTCTTCCTTTCTTATTATTTCTATTATAATATATATATGAACTGTCTGCAAGTATGAATTGCAGTTTTATATTGTTTTATGAACAAATATCAAAATAAATTTTAATTATCTGACCTCACGGTAAGATTTTTCTACTTCACGGGAATCTTTGACTCCTCCATAGACCAATATCGGATGGTCGCCACCCTAATTTTATTTGGTCATAGGCTGTTTTACTTTTCTTGCTTTCTTTATATTCTTTTATTTTATCACTTAAATAGTAATTATATATAAATCTAGAATTTCCTATTATTTGGTTGATTATTTGTTTTTGTTTATCATTTGGATATAATCTAAATACATAAGCTTTTAACATTAATATCACCACCTGATATCATCTACACTAATTATAACATTTGTTCGTTACAATGGTCAACATATGTTGTAACATTTGGTTAATTTCGTTTTTACGTAAAAAGCATTTTCCTTATATATCAAAAAAGAATAAAATTATTCTTTTTTATATGAGACCTTTGATGTTTCATTTAGGTCTAAAACTTCTACTTCTTCTACTTTGGCTTTAGGTACACTTTTCTTTTTAGCCATTTCTAATGTTTCTATAGTATTATTATCTTTTTGTTTTTTTGATTTTGGCGATTTTTTCCTTTTGAATAAATTTTTATAATTTATATTTTTTAATTTTTGAATAGTTTTTAATTCTTTTACTGATATTTTATCCTTTAGATATTTGTTAAAGACAAAATAACCTATAGCAATTAATAATAATATTCCAAAACCAATAAGTATATAAATAATGGTCATATTATATAGTTCAAATTCAAATTCAATATATTCATTTGCAGAATTTAACTCCCAAGTTAGTTTTTTTCCGCCATTTTCTACTGCTGTAGCATTATTACTTAATGCTTTATATGGTAAATTAACTGTTATGTTCGTTTTTATTCCTAATGATGTAAGCGTTGGTAAAGCTGGTTCTTGTGAAAATTCTGCATCTATATTATTTTCATCATCAGCTATTTGTAATGATGGATCTATGGTAGTACTTTGCGATTCATCATTATATTCCGTTTCACTTTCTGTGGTTGAATTTAAAATTTCTGCTTGTTCGCTAATTGAATTTATATCTGAAGATTTCAATTTTGTAGTATATTTGTTTTTAAATAATCCTTTTTTTATAGTAAATAATTTTTCATTATTTTTTGTATCATCATTAAATATTACACTTAAATCACCAATGGTTTTATCCTTAGTACTAACTTTGTCTATATTATTGATTAATTTTGTAAATTGATATCCTGTCATACCATCTTTGTTGTATTCTTTAACTTCAAAACCATCTTGTTTTATTTCTTCTATTTGTGTTTTATAAACATCTTTTCCTGATGGCTGTTCTATTAAAGTTTTATCAAAGGCTTCTATTATTGATAAATTCATACTTTTATCCTTGTTGATGTTTATATCCATTTCTATTTTAGCGCACCCTGTGGTCATTAAAATAATTGATATTATACAAATTAATCGAAAAAACTTTTTCATTCCCCTTCACCTTCTTATTACATATTATAAGAATACTAAATATAATAACAGTTGTCAATTATATTTATATTTTGTTTTAATAAAAAATCTAGAAATTAATTCTAGATTTTTTTAGTATATGTTTTGATTGTTTCAGGTTTATTTATTATCCCCATGTCTATAGCTAAATTTTCTAATTGTTTAGATTCTTTTAATGTTTTTAGTCCTTCATTTTTTACTTTTCTTGCTGTTTCTCTAGATATACCAATTTTTTTAGCAATTTTTTGTAGTACAGGTTTATCTGTTCCATAATAAGAATATAAAATTTGTTGTGTTCGTTCATTTAAATGAAAGTCTTCTAGTATTTGATTAAAGTTTTCCTTTAACATTCTACTTTCAATTTCTTTATATTCTTCTTCAGAAGCTTGATCTTTTAAAAATTTTCCAAGCACTTCTTCATCTTCTGAATTTATTGTAGCATCTAAACTAACTGCATCTTCACGATATTTTTTTGTTTCTATAACTTTCTCTACTGAAACATTCAATTTTTTAGCCAGCTCCTTATTTGTTGGGGTTCTTTTAAGATCAATTGTCATATCGTTTTCTACTTTATTTAATTCAAGTAAAAAGCAATATAGTCTATTTGGTAATCTAATAGATCTAGAATAATTTTCATTATATCTATTTAATGTATGCCTTACCCACTGAGTTGCATATGAAGAAAACTTACATTTTTTTGATAAATCATATTTTTTTACGGCTGTTTCAATTCCAAATGTTCCCTCTTGAATTAAATCAACCTTTAGAATCTTAACTGAACTATAATATCTTGAAACTATACTCATTATTAATCTTGTATTTTCAGCAACAAAATCATTTTTTGTTTTTTTAGCTATTTCTAAAGCTTTATTAAAGATTTTATTTTTTTCTTCTTCAGTTATATTAGACTTTAATTTTCTCTACTACACACATGTAAATTACTAAACCTGCGATCTAAATATCTCCTACATCTTCTTTTTTCTTTAAAACCTGAAGTAAATCTACCAAATAATAAATATAGTGTTTTTCTAGCTGAACTAAATCTAATATGATTACAAGCTTAGAAGAAAGCATTTTAAAACGAAACATTGTTGTGATTTTAAATGCATCAAGAAATAATTGTTCTCCATCAATTTGATTAGTCATTTCCTCACTAAAAATTAATTCTAAAGAATTCTTCGTCTTTACTACCTTTTCAATTTGCCAATACTTAGCCATTTTCTCAAACCATTCTTCATACATATAAATAATCATATCATTAGTAACTTTACCAAATCGATCCTCAATCTCTTCTTTTACCTCCTGTAACTTTTCATAAGAATCGATCTCATTAATCTTTTTATGAATTTCAATCTTCAAATGATCATCATCAATATATGTATCTGCAATATGTGTAGATACATCAAGTAAAGGTTTCTCATTTTGAAGTTCCTCCTCTTGAATAGGATTCCCTTTCAATCGATCAACTTCTTCATTCAATATCTTCAAATATAAATCAATTCCAACTGTATCAATAAAGCCAGCCTGTTCACTCCCAAGAATATCTCCTGCACCACGGATTGACAAATCACGAGTTGCAATAGAAAAACCACTTCCAAGTTCTGTAAAATCCTTAATTGCATTCAACCTCTTGATCGCAGTTTCTGTAAGT
>JAAWDB010000096.1 GCA_022793555.1 Bacilli bacterium | reverse complement strand
GAGAAAAAGAAATTAATAATTATTATGCTAAAAAAGATAAATTGTTAGAACTAAGTTTGCAAAATAGTTTATCAAATGATGAGTTTTATGAAAGAAATAATGAATTTAACGAAATAATAAAAAAACTTAATGATGAATTAAGTAAGTTTAAAAGTGATAAGTTAAAAATAAAAAATGCATCCGATAAAACGAAAGAATTAGATAGTTTTTTAAAATTAAAGATAACCTCTCAATCTACATTTAATAAAATGGTTAGTTTACTACTTGATCATATAATGGTATCTAGTATTAACAATGATAAAAATAAAATGAAATTAGATATATTCTTATCCTATAAAAATAGGAATAATACAAAAAAATTACAACCAGTATTAAGAGAAAATTACGAATTTAAACGTGGATATGATACAAGTGGAACAAAAAGATATAAAGTAAGCTACCAAGTGAACCTTTATTTTTGTCTGTAAACTAGACTTATAATTTCACTAGCTAACTTTATTCGCTTACATTATCACCTCTTAAAACAAGAATAGAAATCACTAACGTTATTCAAAATAAAAAATGCTAAAGTTGAGGAAAACTCAGCTTTTTTTGATATAATCTTATTAAAGGTGACTGCCATGATAGATTTATTTTACGAATATACTGAAGACAAATTACGTTTGCAAGGAACATATTTTGATTCCGGCAGATTAGATTATTGTGTATTATTTATTCATGGACAAGCCCAAAGTATTTTAGATAATTATTTTGCATATGTTTTAGGAAAGAATCTTTCAAATAACGGAATTAGTTTTTTATATAGCCATAATCGAGGTTACTCTTATATAAATTGTATGAGTAAAAAAGATAGCACTTTAGAAATGAATGGCGCTACTTTTGAAATCTTTGAAGATAGTTTAAAGGATATTGAAGTATGGATAACAAAAATAAAAAGTTTAGGGTATAAAAAAATTATTTTAATGGGTCATAGTTTAGGTTGCAATAAAGCTTTATATTACTTATCAAAAAATAACAATTGTGTGCAAGGACTTGTGTTAGCTTCTGCACCCGATATGGTCGGTATCACAAAAAAAGAGGAAAGTGAATTTGATAATTTATTGAATGAAGCAAAGAACAATGTGAAAAATGGTAATCCTAGACAATTACTAAAAAACTTAATTGGAGGTACTGATTATATAAGCTCTGCCACTTTTATAAGTGAATCTTTAGAAAATAGTAATATTGATAATTTTCCTATTGAAAGAAATCCAGAAACCTTTGAGCAATTATCTGTTATTAATATACCAATTTTGTCATTTGCTGGAAGTAATGAATATCCAACATATTTGAAACAACATGTATTAAAAGAAAAAGCAATTAATTGTGATAATTTCGAATATCAAATTATAGATAATACAAATCATTTTTATAATAATAAAGAAGAAGAGATTTCTAAAATACTTTTAAAATGGATAAATAAAAATTTGAAATAGAACTAGGGGGGATTCAATGAAAAACAATATGATTATTTATGTATCAAAAGATGGTAATATAAAAGTTGATATTAACATTCAAAATGAAGATATTTGGATGAGTCAAGATGTAATGGCTAATCTTTATAATACAACAAAACAAAATATAAGTTATCATTTAAATAATATATTTAAAGAAGAAGAACTTAATAAAAATTCAGTTGTAAAGGATTTCTTGACAACTGCTAATGATGGAAAAAAATATAATGTTTTGCACTATAATCTAGATGCAATTATTGCAGTTGGATATAGAATAAATTCTAAAAAGGCTACCGAATTTAGAATATGGGCAACTAAAGTATTAAAAGAATATATGATTAAAGGGTTTGCTTTAAATGATGAGAAATTAAAAAACAATGGCGAGAGTCCATACTTTGAGGAATTGCTTGCTAGAATTCGTGATATTAGATCTTCAGAAAAAATATTTTGGAGAAAAGTACTTGATATTTATGCAACTTCAATTGATTATGACCCTAAAGATAAATTATCAATAGATTTTTTTAAAACTGTTCAAAATAAAATGCACTATGCTACCCATGGAAATACTGCTGCCGAAGTAATATTTTATAGGGTTAATTCGAATAAAGACAATTTGGGACTTACTAATTTTAAAGGAGATTATCCAACAAAAAGTGAAACTGAAATCGCTAAAAATTATTTAACCGAGGAAGAACTAAATACTTTAAATAGAATGGTATCAGCTTATTTAGATATAGCGGAAATTAATGCCCTAGATAGACATCCAATGACAATGCAAGATTGGGTTAATGAATTAGATTCATTCTTAAAAATGACTAGAAAGGATATTTTAAAAGATAGTGGTAAAGTATCTCGTGAACAAGCCCTAAAAAAAGCTCATGAGGAATACGATAAGTATATGCAGAGACATTTAACTACTGCTGAACAAGACTATTTAGAAATACTAAACAAAGAAGTAGAAGAAATAGATAAATAATAAAGAAAGGACGCAAATAATTATGAGTATAAATTTTGAAAATATAACTTATCGAAATGATATAGGTGAAATTGTTACTAAAGAAGAATTTGAGCGAATCGACAAAGATTTGAAAAAGAAGTAAATGAAGCATATGAAAGTAAAGTAAATAAAATAATTTCAAGAATTAATAGTTCCACACAAAACGATATTCAAAAGTTATGGCTATTATATGATTACTTAACTGGAGATAATATGCAATATAACTTGCAAGGAACAACATCGGATGGCAGAATGGCTATAGATGTTCAATATGAATTCCCACCATATAAAAACTGGAAAGTCTCTCATAGTACAAAGTATCCGGCCTTGTTGAATAATTCTGGCGTATGTAAAACATATTCCCTTGCGTTTGAAGATATAGCTAATAAACTAGGAATTCCATGTAGAGTAGTTACTGGATATACTGGAATGGAACATGCATGGAATATTGTGCTAATAAATAAAGAAGTTAAATACGTTGATGTAGCATATGCTATTATGAGAAGAAATTTTTCGGACAAAAGAGCTTTCTTTTTAAAAAATTTTGATGAACTAATTCAACATAGTGGTAGCAGAACTATTACTAATTCAGTTAATGAATTAACAAACGAAATGATAGATCAATATAAACAATTACATCCTCAAATAAAAGTTATTTCTAGAACCGATATAAAAATTACTCCCAAGATTACTGTAATTAACAGAAGTGATACTGATGAAATAAAAGGAATGAAACGATAGAAATTTTAAAATTACAAATAGATTCTAATGAAGAAATTATCACTTTAATGTCTTATTATAAAAATTTAGAAATTGATACGGAAATAGAGGATGAAATTTCTAAAAGAGAAAAAGAAATTAATAATTTTTATGTTAGAAAGATAAATTGTTAGAAATAAGTTTGTAAAATAGTTTATCAAATGATAAGTTTTATAAAAGAAATAATGAATTTAACGAAAAAATAAAAAAATTACAACCAGAATTACGAATTTAAACGTGGATATGATACAAGTGGAACGAAAAGATATAAAGTAAGCTACCAAGTGAATTGTCATTCCTATCTATGATATAGACTTATAATTTTTCACTTGGTGACTTCATTCTCTTGCACTTTGCTCAAATAAATTAACGAAATCACCAATACCAGCAATATAACTTCCCGCAAGAGCTGCAAATTCAACCGAATAATTTAATTTAACCTCACTTGGTTTAATACCAGCATTCTTTAATGCGTTCAAGAAGTTTAATGCCGGCATTCCGCCTTTTCTTCCAACTAAAACTTCTTTTCCTTTTAAATCATTCCAATCAAAATCTTTTCCATCTTTTCCAACAATAAATTGGCCGTCTCTTTTTGTAAGGCCTGCAAAAGTAACTAAGTAATCTTCTTCTCCACCATTATAAACATAGATGGCACTCTCAGGTCCAGCAAAACCAATTTGAACATCACCAGATAACACAGCAGCCGCAACTTTATCAGCTCCACTAGTTAAAATAAGCTCTAAATCAATTCCTTCTTCTTTGAAATAACCATCTTCAATAGCTACATAAAGCGGTGCATAAAAAGCACTGTGAGTAACCTCACTTAATTTTACTTTGGTAAGTGTACTTTCGTCATTCTTATGATTATTCCAGAAATGATAGCCAGCTAAAACAACCACAATAATCAAAATGCCAATAAGCACTTCCAATATTTTCTTTTTCAAAATAAACTCCTCCTTCTATCATGGTAGTATATGCAAACATTTTTATTCAGGTTTTAGGCATTAATGCAATTCATTAATATTTAAACAAATAATAATGTTATAATAAAAAAGGTGAACCTATGAAAGATGTATTAAATTTTTATCTCCAAACAAGTGTATATACTAATTATGAGCCATACCAACAATATTTTGAATCGTTAACGAATGACATTGACCAGTTAGCTGTTTTGGTAAAAGATCAAATCATTCATCGTTCTGAATTAAGACAAGGGTGCTTGAACCACAATAATTTCAGTTCATTTCCTTGGCACCGCTATCGTTGTGAGGATGATGTACTAATGACGGCACCAGCGATGACAGCAGAACTTTTTCGCTTAAATTCAGATGGTTTTGGAAATAGACTGCTAGAAGAAAAAATTGTAGTAACTTGTCGTTACATATCGGTTCTTATGGCCTCTATTTTAAAAGCCAAAGGGATACCGTCAAGATGTCGAGCTGGGTTTAGTAAAAGAAATCTAAAAAGAACAAGTGCTGGGGATCATTGGATTGTGGAGTATTGGAATTTTACTGAAAAAAGATGGATTCGTATAGATGTAAGTCGAATTCATCAAGTAGATTACTATAACTTATTTGATATTCCAGATGGCATATTTATAACTGCCGCTGAAAGTTGGCTAGATGTGAGAACTACCCCAAATCATTTAAAAGACTATCGAAGAGGTAAAAAACAGACCCTAGCCATACTCGCTCAAGCATTATTTCATGATTTTCATGCGCTCATGAATGATGAAATAAGTTATCGATTTTCTCCTCCTTTTATAAGTAGTGAAGAAAAAGTAGAGTCTTTAAAGGAAGAAGATTTAAAACATCTTGATAATCTTGCAATGCTTATGTTACATCCTGACGATAATTTAACCAAATTAAAAGAGATTTTTGAAACCAATATAGAATACCGCATTATAAACTCGCCCTTAGTAAAAGATGAAGATCATTTAGAAACTGAAGAAAAAGTGAAAAAATGGAGTTAAGCATTCTAACACAAATTAAGAGTTTTTAAAATCATTATTTAGCTTCTTTACAACCATTTAGAAGTCTGTTATAATACTTTCAGAATAAAGGGAGTGGCTAATATGAAAACATTAACACCTGAAGTAAGTGGGATATTAGATAAATTATATAACCTACGTGGCGAAGATAGTGTAATCCTTGTCGAAATGGAAAAACAAAAAAATAAAGCAGAAGAAACCAAAGAAAGAACAACAAACGAAAAAAAGAATTTACAACAAAAGATTTCTGAACTAGAAAAATTGCATGAGGAATTAGATGAACAAGGAGAAAAGCTAAAAGAAGTTTTATCAGGCATTAATCGTGATGACTATAAAACCGTTTTAGATCGTTTAAGAATTGATTTTAATCCAAAAGCATTAGTGGATAAATTAGATCATTCATTACCAAGAACCATCGATACAGTTAAAGATGATACAAAGAAAGCTGAAGACGAACTAGTAAAAGTTGAAGAAGAAATGAATAATGCTATTACAACGATTGAAGAACTAGGAATTAGAAAAGATGCAGCCTTATCAAATCAAGAGAAATTAAATGAATATTTTGA
This sequence comes from Bacilli bacterium, assembly GCA_022793555.1. GTDB lineage: Bacteria > Bacillota_I > Bacilli_A > RF39 > UBA660 > MGBC162267. The sequence goes on along the minus strand of JAAWDB010000096.1, from coordinate 1,006 downwards.
ACTAGCTTTAACAGGAAGAATCAATATTACCAGAGATTCAATTACATCTTTACTAGAACAATTTAGTTTTACAGAAGAAGAACAAAGAGAAGCAGCAAAACTTTTGATGTTCCCAGAAGATGCTCTATTTACTTATGATGAAAAAATAAAAGCCAAAGAAAAAACAGGAAAATCGATTGGAGAAGTAATTGCTGAAGCGAAAACAGCAAGTATTGAAGAAACTAGAGAAAGAGAACCAAAAATAGAATTCGAAGAACCAGTTCATGAAGAAGTCGTTGAAGAAACCAAATATGATCCAAAAGATGAAATGATTGAAACCTTAAAAAAAGCGGGCATAGATTATTTAGACTTTAATCCAAAAGAAATTGATGAACTACTTGCTAACTTTGATGCAAATATTGTCCAAAATAATATTGAACTTTTAAATAAAAAAGGTTTAGGACTAGATATTTTTAATGGTCATATTTCCTTAATGTATGATAATGAATTAGAAGAAAAAATTGAGCTATTAGTAAATAGTGGCAAAGAATTAATGGATTTATACTTAAATCCATCAGTATTAGTAAAATATAGTAAAGATGCCTTAAAAAATCGAATGAACGAAATTAAAAGTAATGGACTTGACTTAAAAGAAGTACCATTAATGGCATATTAAGGAGGTGCGTCATGAATATTAGAAAATTAATGAACGAAACTTTAGTAGCCAATAATGGAGAAATGTCAAGAGGTTTAAAAAATCAATTAAACATGATGCCAATCATTTTTGATAATACTTTAGAAGATAAATTAAGTATTCTAAAAAAAGAAGGTATTTCAGTTTATAACTATTGTGGGCTTAGAGTATTAGAGTTTAGTCTAAATCTTATTGAGAATGTTTTAAATAATAATAAATCTAAACTAGAAAGCTATCGCACTAATCCTCAAGAATTAGTAAGAGATTTAAGAGAAGAAGAAATTAAAGAATTTGGAAGCGGTTTTGAAACAGAGAGGTTGGGAGGTATGGACT
>JAAWDB010000095.1 GCA_022793555.1 Bacilli bacterium | reverse complement strand
TCTGTACTAGAAGCACTATCGCCATCTACACCATTATATAATTGTTCAAAACAAATACTAGCAGTAAGAGACAAAGGAATATCTTGTGCAAACATTTCACCAATATAACCACTTAAAATAAATACACCTTTTGAATGAGAAGAACCAGAAAGTTCAACTTCTCTTTCTATATTAATAATTCCATTCTTTCCTGTATAAGTATTTGCAGTTATTCTAGAAGGTTTTCCAAATGAGTAATCACCAATAGTCATAACAGTTAACCCATTAATTTGACCTATTTTAAATCCAGTTGTATCAATTAAAAGAGAGTGATTTTTTATCATTTCTGTATAACGAGCGTCATATTTTTTTACTCTATCAATTCTTTCTGTTAATGTTTTTTCAACATATTTAGCGGTAACTATTTTGGACCTATCTAATTTTGCCCAAGTAGCAGATTCAGCAATAATTTCAGTTATATCATTAAATCTAGTAGATAATTTCTTTTTACTATTTGAAAGTTTTGAAGAAAATTCTACTATTTTTGCCACAGCAGTTTTATCAAAGTTTGGCAATTCTTCTTGTTCACAGAAAGAATGTATAAAGCGAGCAAGCTTTAACATATTTTCTGTTGTTTTTGGTGCATCATCTTCAAATTCTACTTTAATTTTAAACAATTTTTTAAAGTCAGAATCCATTGCTAATAATGTATGATATATGTTAGCATTTCCAATCAAAACTACTTTTAAATCAAGTGGTATTGGCTCAGGCTTTAGAGAAACCATAACCATAGAAGAACGTTGATCTACTGCATTTTCTATATTAATTTCTTTAATTCTTAGAGCCTTTTTTAAAGCATCATAACACAAAGAATTACTTAATAAATCTTTTGCTTGAAAAATAATGTAACCACCATTTGCTCTATGCAACAAACCAGGTTTTAACATTGTAAAATCTGTTTTTAAAGCACCATAATAATTTTCATATTCAAGTTTACCAAATATATTATGATATGAGTAATTAGAATCCATAATAACTGGTGCGCCTTCACTTTGACTGTTATCTATAAATAAATTGACACGATAGTTTTTCCATGGTTCTTTACGTTCATGAGCTGGGGTAGGAGCAGGTTGAGCTTGTTGATTATTTGGCTGTGTTGGTGTATCCATGAATAAGTTAATATTTTTTAAAATATCTTTTTTTATGCCGTCTAAGAATTTAGAAATTTTCTTATTTCTCTTGTATCTAGATTTAATGTAATTAATATGAACATTAATAGTTAAAAGAGCAATATTAGATTGCCATTCTTCAATTTTTTTATCAGATTGGCGTTCTATTGCTTTTATTTCACTAATTACAGACATTATTTGTTCCTGAACAATACTAGATTTATCCTCATATTCCTTTTTTAATGCTTCATCTAGTTTTTCAAATTCATCTTCTTGCAATGTTTTACCATCTAAAACGGGCATCATATATATACCATTTTGTGCAGTTTTTACTTGAAATCCATATTTGCTAGATTCTTTATTTAATTGTTCTAATAAAACACTTCTTTTTTGTTCAAATTCTTGTCTAATCATTGTTTTTTCTTTTTCAAAATCTTCATTGCTAAATGTTTTATTAATATCTGCACGAACATCTTTAATAAAACGATTCATATCATCTTGAAATTCAGTTCCCTGACCGGCAGAAAGAGAAACTGCAATAGGTTCATTTGGATTTTCAAAATTATAAATATAACACCAATCATGTGGCACTTTTTTCTTTTTTGAAATTTGGTCTAAATAGTTTTTTGTATACATTGTTTTTCCAGTACCTTCTGGACCTTCCAAATACAAATTGTAACCTTTAACATCAACAGATAGACCAAACTCTAATGCCTTTATACCACGGTCTTGACCAATTCCACCATCAATAGATGTTAATTCAGAAGTATCTTCAAATTTGAAGATTTCTGGGTTACAAAAATCTTTTAATTGTTTATAAGTTAGTTCATTTTTTTTCATTCGTAAATCTCTCCTTATTAAAAATATAAAGTCATAATAATAGCATTCTCATTTTGTGAATAATAATGCTTCCTAATTCCAATTTTTTTAAATTTATATTTTTCATATAGTTTAATTGCTGGAATGTTATTTTCATTAACTTCTAAAGTTAACGAATTTGACTTGTTTTCTTTTGCAAATTTAATTAATTTTTCTAGTAACTTTGATGCTGTTCCATTTTTTCTTTTATTTTTTTTTGTCACAATATTAGTAATATGCATATCAAACCCATCATTTAATACACCTGCAAATCCAATAATTTCAGATGTTTCTGATTTTGCAACAAAATATGATGAATTCTTATTTTGTAATTCAGAGGCAAAAATATTAAAGTTCCAGAAATCATCAAAATCTGTTGTAAGTATGTTTTGAATTTTAAGTAAGTCTGAATATTGCATTTTTAGAATTTCCATAGTTTTATCCTTTCAAAGTTGTATATTTTTGTGTTCTAATTCAATTTCTGCATTAGATTTTTTTATATATAAAGGTTCAATATCTGAAAAATTACTATTATCTGAATACTCTAAAAAGGCACAATTTGCAATATTTATGGCATTAATTGATGAATTTAAAATTTTTATGTC
>JAAWDB010000094.1 GCA_022793555.1 Bacilli bacterium | reverse complement strand
TTTAGCGTTTTTAGCAAAATATCCGATGTTTTTAGAAGGAAGAAGTAATCCTTTTATTTCCTATGTTGCAGAATGTACAATTTCCAATCACTTTGCTTTGGTTGATTATTCTTTTTTAGTAGTTAATCGTTTTGGAAATTCTAATTTGTTACGAAAAACATTATTATTAATGAATCAACATCAAATTAGTCATAATAGTAAACTAATTACGAATAGTTTGCTTCAATTTCAAGGGGATGTTCAAACTTTAAAAGATCTTTTGAGCAAAGATTTAAAGAAGTATATGGATTGCTATTGTGTAGCATGTATTGATTATTTTGGTTATCAAAAACTTGATGTTACTTCGATATTATTAACTTTCTTTCAAGATAGTAAAAAAGATAAGGAAATACATCTTGCATGCATTCGTTATTTTTCCCAAGTTAAGTTTAAACCAGTAGTTCCTTTTCTCTATGAATTTTTAAAAAATGATGTAAATTCTTGGGAATGTGCTGCCATTGCTGCCAAAGCTCTAGGAAATTATCCATCTAAAGAAACAAATAATCATTTATTGGAAGCTTTAGGAAGCTATAGTTGGTATGTTAGAAATAATGCGGCAGAGAGCATTGTAAAAAATAACAGAAAAGATGTTGTTAAGGAGATGCTAAGACAGATTAGTGATAAATATGCTCATGAAGCTTTGAAATATCAGTTACAACTTCAAGAGAAAGGGTGTTAATGCTATGGAATTACTTAAATGGATTATACTTTTTTTTAGTAGTTATTTTCTTATTGCAATTTGTTATTCTAGTTGTAAAATGCTTTTTCAGCTTTTTCGTATTAAACGATTAAAAGCGAATATGGAAGTGGCTCCTAAAATGGAAGTGGAATCTTGTGTGCCCGTTTCTATTATTGTGCCCATTTTATATGATGATGAGCAAAAGCTTGCAGAAATGTTTGATGTATTGTTAAATCTAAATTATCCTAGTTATGAAATTGTTATGGTTTATGGTGGAACCAATCATATGTTTTTAAGTCATATTAATAAAACATTAGGTCTTGTTAAAATGCAACATCCATATCGTAGAAGAATCGATACAAGTCTAATTCTTGATATATATGAAGGGAAAAAAAATCATTGTGGATTTACATTAATTCATAAGGAAAAAAGTGGTTTAGGAGATTCTTTTAATGTTGGAGTCAATTTGGCGAAATATCCTTATGTAGTTTTATTAGAATCCGGAATAAAAATAGATAATGATGCTTTGTCTAAAATGCTTTATCGCATGCTATGTTCACCTATGGTTGTTGCTTGTGGTGGATTTATAAGTTTTCTTAAAACAAATTCTTCTGTTGCTGTGTGGTTACAAAATTTATTAAATCATCGTCATAATATTATGAATTATTCTAGGAAAGCAAAGGATGATGGGCAGAATCTGCTTTGGATGATCAAAAAAGAAATGATTTTTACAATGCAAGGTCTAGGGGATGATGAGAGTGTTGCTAGTTTTATGGCAAGATGCTATGAATATTGTTGGGATCATGAGATGGAATCATCAATTTTTGTTTTACCTAGCACGTTTGGGTATGTGAATCCTTATAATTCTATTTATGAGTATTTGATTTCTATTCCTATTGTATTTCTTCAAATCTGTATGGTGGGATTAGGTATATTTTTCTTTTTGATGGCAGCATCTTTTCATCTTTTTTCTATTTTTCAGTTATTACTTGTATTATTTTATTTTATAATGGAGGGATTTATGACATTAATACTTTATTATGAGATAAAGTAATTTAGGTTATAAATGGTTCTAAAACATATGTCTTATTTAATATATTGGATTAGGTGAGGCATATGTTTTTTAATGATGTGCATACGAGAATTCGTTTTGTATTTTTAGTGATCTTATGTATTTTTATATGTATCGTTATTCGGGTGTTTTATATTCAAGTTTTTCAGTATGATAAATTAAATTCTTTAGCAGAATCTTTATGGAGTAGAGAACTTCCCATTACAGCAGATCGAGGAGAAATATTAGATCGTAATGGAAAAGTACTTGCTACGAATATTACGACGACTTCTTTGGTAATTATCCCAAATCAAATTGTGAATGCGGAAGAAGTGGCGAAGTCTTTATCGGATATTTTGCATAGTGATTATGAGGATATGCTTCGTCATGTTACGAAGAAAACAAGTATTGAAAGGGTACATCCAGAGGGACGTCAGCTTTCTTATGAGGTAGCTTCACAAATTGATGAACTTGGGTTTGATGGAGTTTATTTGGTGAAAGAGAGTAAACGTTATTATCCGTATGGACAAGTTTTATCTCATGTTTTGGGCTATGTCGGAATTGATAATCAAGGATTGTCAGGTCTAGAACTTTATTATGATAAATATTTGACGGGAGAAAATGGAGCGATCAAGTATTTTTCTGATGGTAAGGGAAATCGTTTGGAACTCTCTGAAGTATATGAAGAACCACAGAATGGAATTAATTTAAAGTTAACTATTGATTTAGATATTCAACTTGCAGCAGAGCGAGAACTTGATAATGTAATGAGTAAGTATACGCCAGAGCATGCCCTTATTATGGCGATGAATCCTAAAACGGGCGAAATTTTAGCAATGGCGAGTCGTCCAGCGTTTGATTCGAATGATTACAAATCTTCTTCTGTAGAAGTTATTAATCGAAATTTGCCAATATGGATGACTTATGAACCAGGGTCAACGTTTAAGATTATGACACTTGCGGCATCTGTTCAAGAGAAAACAATTAATTTATTTGAAGATGATTATTTTGATGGAGGATCTATTCAAGTAGAAGGAGCAACGATTCATTGTTGGAAACATGGAGGACATGGGGCTCAGAAGTTTTTAAATGTCGTGGAAAATTCTTGTAACCCAGGGTTTGTGGTGATGGGGCAAAAATTAGGAACTGAAACATTGATGAAGTATATTCGTTCTTTTGGATTTGGAGCAAAAACAGGAATTGATTTAAATGGAGAAAGTAATGGAATTCTTTTTAAACCAGAGAAAATGGGACCAGTAGAACTTGCGACCACAAGTTTTGGTCAGGGTATTTCTGTGACACCGATTCAACAAGTTACCGCGGTATCGGCTGCGATTAATGGAGGAAAACTTTATACGCCTTTTATCGTTGGTAGTATGTTAGAGCCAGAAACGAATGCCGTGATTCAAATGAATAGTCCAAAATTTGTTCGACAGGTAATTAGTGAAGAGTCGAGTGCTTTGGTAAGACATGCACTTGAAAGTGTTGTGGCAAATGGTTCGGGGAGAAATGCTTATATAGAAAATTACCGAATTGGTGGTAAAACTGGTACTGCTCAAAAGGTGCAAAATGGTGTATATATGTCGGGGAATTATATTTTATCTTTTATGGGATTTATGCCCGCAGATGATCCCGAAATTGTTGTTTATGTGGCGGTAGATCATCCAGTTGGGGTGACACAATATGGGGGAACAGTTTCAGCACCAATTGCTAAAAATGTTTTACAGACTGCGATTGAAGTTTTAGGACTTCCCCCAACGACGGAGGGTATGGCCAAAGAGTATAATTGGTTGGATCAAAAATATGTGACATTACCCGATGTGGTAGGTAAATCGCTTACTGAAGCAAAAAAAATCTTGAATGGTTTTAAATTAGAATATTCCGGAGAAGGTGAGACAGTGACTTATCAAAGTCCAAAAGCTGGATATTATATTAAAGAAGGCGGAGTAGTTAAAATTATGCTTAGTTCATAAAAATAGTAAATTGTTCATATACTATAACTGTTAAGTAAATGTCAAAAATGCAGTTTCTGACAAGATTGTCACATTGAGTGATGGTATAATTAGGTATGAGGTGAGAAGCGTGTTAATACTTGCAAAAGCGGCCATGGCAATGATGCTTGGGTTTATCTTTTCTATTTTATGTGCTGTAATTTTGATTCCTTTATTAAGAAAATTGCATGTCGGTCAAAGTGTTAGTTTAACGCTTGGAGAAAGACATTTGAAAAAAGATGGTGTTCCTACGATGGGAGGGCTTATCTTTATCCTACCAGTTTTGGTATCGCTTTGTTTATTATATTTTAAAGGAAGTATTAGTTTAAATCATAATTTAATTATTTTGGTCTTTGTTTTTCTTTCTTATGCAGTGCTCGGATTTATCGATGATTTTTTGAAAGTACATTTTAAAAATAATGCTGGCTTATCGATTCCTACCAAGTTATTATTTCAAATGGTTATTGCATTGGTCTTCTTTTATATTTTTATGAAAAATGGTGGAGAACCGATTCTTCGAATAACGTCTTTGAGTCTTGTGATTCCTATGGGATGGACGTTTGGTTTGTTTATTTTATTTTTACTTGTGGGTACTAGTAATGCAGTCAACATTACCGATGGACTTGATGGTTTAGCTGGTGGTTTATGTGTTATTGCTTTTTTCGCTTTTGGCGTGATTTCTTGGAATACAGGTTGGATGGAAGGATACCAAGAGGTAGCCATTTTCTGTTTCATTTTAGTAGGAAGTCTTTTAGGATTTTTATTGTTTAATACCCATCCAGCCAAAATATTTATGGGCGATTTGGGAAGTCTTTCTTTAGGTGGAGCTCTTGCTACGATTGCTATTTTAACTCGTCATGAGTTATCGCTTGCTTTAGTTGGTGGTGTATTTGTCGTTGAAACGATTTCTAGTTTTGTGCAAATTGTAGCGATTCGAAAATTTCACCGAAAGATATTTAAAATGGCACCTTTACATCATCATTTTGAACAAATTGGTTGGGATGAGAGAGATATTGTTAAATTCTTTTGGGTTGTTGGCTTAATTTTAGCAATGGCTGCGATTACTTATGGTGTTTGGATTTAGATTGTTTTAATACAATCTTTTTTTTGGCATATGATTCATTAGGAGATTAGGGGGGCATGTCTAGTGAAACCGAAGCGAGTAGATACGTTATTAATGATCGCTGTTTTTGTGATTGGTCTTTTTGGAATTATTATGATTTATTCTGCAAGTAGTATTTGGGCGGAATATAAGTTTCATGACGCTTTTAAGTTTGTAAAGGCCCAAGGAATTTTCTTTGTAGCAGGAATTGTTTTAATGAATGCTTTGTTAAAAATTGATTATCATGTCTATCAAAAACACGCCAATAAGATTTTAGGAATTTGTTTTCTCATGCTGGTTCTTGTTTTAATTCCCGGAATCGGAACGGTTCGTAATGGATCACGTAGTTGGTTTGGAATTGGTGGGTTTGGCGTTCAACCGAGTGAATTTGCCAAAATTGGTTTAATTATTTATGTATCGAAGTATTTGGCAAATCATCGTAAAGATATGCGCGATATAAAAAAAGGAGTATTACCTATTTTAATGGTGATTGGCGTTTTTTTCCTCCTTATTATGCTTGAACCTGATTTTGGAACGGCAATGGTTATTGTTTTAACTTTGGTTTGTATGATTTTTGTAAGTGGTGTTAAGGTATCGTTTTTTGTTAAAATTGGTTTGGTAGGGCTTTTGGGTATTGTTGCTCTTATTGTAGTAGCACCTTACCGTATGGCACGAATCGTTTCGTTTTTAAATCCTTGGACAGACCCTTTAGGAAGTGGATTTCAAATTATTCAGTCTTTGTATGCGATTGGTCCAGGAGGATTACTGGGGCAAGGTTTTTTAAATAGTCATCAAAAGCATTTTTATTTACCAGAACCACAAACGGATTTTATTTTTTCGATCATCAGTGAAGAGTTTGGTTTTTTAGGTGTTTTGATTGTGGTAAGTTTTTTCTTGTTTATTTTTTATCGATCATTAAAAATCAGCTTACGTGTGGAAGATGGTTTTGGTAAGTATTTATCGTTTGGGCTTGCTTTTGGAATACTTATTCAAGCTGCTCTTAATTTATGTGTTGTCGTAGGACTTATTCCCGTAACTGGAGTTACTTTGCCATTTTTTTCTTATGGAGGAAGTAGTTTGCTTGTTAGTATGGCAAGTATTGGGATTATTTTAAGTATCAGTAGAAATGGGAAATAAATTATATTTTAGTTCTGTTGGATATCGTGGATATTGGCATATGGGGATTCGTCCTACAAAACCAATTTGGATTGTTAAGGATTTAAAATGTTGTCAAATTTATTATTATACTTTAGATGGAGAACTTTCTAATTTATATAATGGATATATGCAAGATTTACCATCAGAGGAATGGGGAAGTCAAATGTATCGTAAACTAGAAAAAAAATAATATATTATGAGATAGTTTCGCTTTATTAGCTTTATATTTTGTAAATATAGTGGTATAATTAAAATAGATTTAAACTTACAAGATACGTTTTATTAGTCATTTATGTACGCTTTAAATCAATGATAAGGAGGTACTTATGTCTGATAAGAAGATTACTTGCCCAGAATGTGGAATTGAATTTACTTTTACGGTCGGAGAACAAGAATGGTTTCAAGAAAGAAATTTAGTCGAACCAAAATATTGTAGTGATTGCCGAAAAAAACGTAAGGAACGTCGAGAAGCACAAAATCATGATGGACAACATTTTAATCGTCAAGAAAATGACCAAAAAGCTGCTTAAACGTAGCTTTTTTGTTACCGCCTAGAAAAAATCAAATATAATGTAGTAAAGGGATGTGGAAATATGAAAATTATTGTTTCTGCTGGAGGTAGCTTTGGCCATATTAATCCAGCGCTAGCCATTATTCGTAAATTTCAAGAGAAAGAAAAGGATTTAGAAGTTTTGTATATTGGGACTCATAATCGGATGGAAAAAGAAATCGTCCCGAAAGAAAATATTCCTTATGAGGAAATTGAGATTTATGGATTTACGAAAAACATGAAACAAAATTTTAAAAATTTAAAATGTATTCGTCATTCTACCCAAAAATGTCTACAAATTATGAAGGATTTTCAACCAGATGTGGTTATTGGAGTTGGAGGGTATGTTACATATCCAGTTTTAAAAGCAGCTCATAAACAGCATATTAAGATTTTTTTACATGAACAAAATAGTATTCCAGGAAAAAGTAATAAAGTTTTAGCAAAATATGCTGATTTAATTGGAGTAACGTTTAGGCATTCGATTCCTTATTTTAAAACGAAAGGGCGTATTATTTATACTGGACATCCTTGTGGAGCTCAAGCTTTGCTAGAGAAAAAAATCGATAAATGTGATTTGGGCTTAACAAAAGGAAAGAAACTTGTTATTATAGTCGCTGGAAGTCTTGGCAGTGGGTCTTTAAATGATAAAATGAAAGAAGTTCTGTTAAAGTGTGAAAATGAGAATTTTGAAGTTTTATATATTACAGGAAAGGCTCATTATGAATCTTTTATGCTTAATATGAATTTTCCGAGTAATGTATTTGTTAAACCTTATGTCGATCATTTAGCAGGATTTTTAAAAAATGCTGATGTGGTAATTTCTAGAGCTGGTGCAGCATCTTTATATGAACTCATGGCTCTTCATATTCCATCTATTATTATTCCTAGTCCTAATGTGGCGAATAATCATCAGTATTATAATGCGGTGGAAATGCAAGAGAAGGGGGTAATTTGCATGTTAGAAGAAAGCCGTTTAACGAGTGATCAGATTTTAGCAGAGGTAAAAGATTTACTTGAAAATAAAGAAAGACGATTCCAAATGATAGAAAGACAGAAAAAGATGGATGTTATGGATAGTTCATCAATTATCTATCAAGAAATAAAGGATATGATAAAATGAAGACAGAATTATTACAATTTGGAATAATTAAAGAACAAGAAAGCTTAAAAAAATATAATACCTTTCGTTTAGGTGGAACTTGTAAGTATATGATTGAACCAAGAAATGTGGAGGAATTACAACGTTTACTTATTTATTTAAAAAACGAACAAATTAAATATTTTATTTTGGGAAATGGCTCAAATGTTATTTTGTCTGATGAGGAATTTGACGGTGTTGTGATTCGATTAAATCATTTTGATCATATTGAAATAGAAAATCAAAAAGTGGTTGCTTCTGCTGGAGTTATGTTACCTAAATTAACTATGGAGACGATGCGCCACCAATTATGTGGTTTTGAATGGGCTTATGGAATTCCAGGAACGGTTGGAGGAGCAATTTATGGGAATGCGGAAGCTTATAAAGAGGCAATGTTTGATCATTTAGTAAGTGTTTTGGTGCTCTCTCCCGAAAATGAATTAAAAGTGATAAAAAAAGAGGATTTAACTTACGGTTATCGGACATCTTTTTTTAAAGAAAACTTAGGATATGTTATTTTAGAAGCTACCTTTTTCTTAAGTCACGGCAATATGGAGGAAAGTAAAAAAATTATTGAACAGCGAAAAATAAAGCGGATGGAAACACAGCCACTTGAATATCCGAGTGCTGGTAGTGTATTTCGAAATCCAAGTTCTGAAAATCCCTGTGGAAGAATTATCGAAGAATTAGGTTTAAAAGGTAAAAGAATTGGAGATGCTTTAATTAGCCAAAAACATGCCAACTTTATTATCAATGCTGGAAATGCCACTAGTCAAGATGTTCGAAATTTGATAGAATTAATACATCAAGAAGTGAAGGATAAAAAGAATATTGATTTAATCATGGAACAAGAATTTGTTGGGTGGGACTAAGAATGAAAAATGAAAAAGTAAAGATGAAGCGAAAGTTAAAGTTACATAATGTTATTATCGTTTGTCTTTTTCTTTTCATTTTTTCTTTTCTTTTTTATTATTTTTATCAAATGCCCATTAAAAACATTATTATAACAGGGACAACACATTTAACTGATCAAGAAATTATTGAGACCGCAGAAATTCGCCATTATCCTAAATTATTTCAAATGAGTTCTCGAGAAATGAAAGATAAATTAAAAACTTTATCTTATGTAGAAGATGTTCAAATTAAGAAAAGCTTATGGGGACGATTGACAATTCTAATCAAGGAAGAAATTCCGGTTTTTTATAATCGAACAGATGAGCATATTGTGTGTCAGAGTGGAAAAATAATTAAATCGCAAGAATTACATGGTGTACCTATTTTGATTAATTATGTTCCAGATGAATTATATCGTCGCTTAATATCGGAAATAAAAGCAATGAACATGGAAGTTTTAGCTTTAATTAGTGAAATTGAATATCAGCCTTGGAAAAGTGAAGATATTGTTGTGGATGATACGAGATTTTTTTTGCGTATGAATGATGGAAATGTAATTTATGTCAATTTAATTAATTGGACTAAGTTAAATAATTATATGACGATTTATTCAACACTTGGAAATGCTAAAGGAGTTTTACAATTGGACTCATCACTAGGTAATGGAATAACATTTACACCATTTTGAAAAGGAGTTTTGGTTAATGAAGGAAAATTATCATAAAAAAATGTTAGAAATATTAAATCAGATTAAAGAAAGTGATTCAATTCCAACACTGTTATTACATACTTGTTGTGCTCCTTGTTCCACAACGGTGATTCAAAGACTCAGTGATTATTTTCAAATTACAGTGATTTATTATAATCCTAATATAGAGCCAGAAGACGAGTACCTTAAAAGAAAAAGTGAACAAATTCGTTTTTTAAGAGAGTATCCTGCGAAAAATAAAATAACTTTTTTTGAAAATGATTGGGATAATGAAGCTTTTAAAAAAATTAGCTTGGGATATGAGAATGAATTAGAGGGTGGAGTGCGTTGTCATCGATGCTACTATTTACGGTTAGAGAAAACAGCACAAATTGCTCAACAAAAACATTTTGATTATTTTACGACATCTTTAACAATTAGTCCTTATAAAAATAGCCAAATCATTAATCAAATTGGAAAAGTTCTTGAGGATAAGTATGGGGTAGCTTATTTATATTCTGATTTTAAAAAAGAAAATGGTTATTTAGAAAGTATTCAAAATAGCAAAGAATACGGATTATATCGTCAAGATTATTGTGGTTGTTTATTTTCTAAAAACGAAGATCACACAAAATAATCTTTTTGGTTATTTAATTTTTGAAAGCAAGTTTTAATATATGTGAACGTGCTTTTTTTGTTTTCTTACCTAAAAAAATAACCGTTTTATTGGTTATTTTCGTTTATTTGTTGCTTTTGATATTCTTGATAGGCTTTAGTTTCATAAAAGTCTTGATATTCTTCGTATGGTAATTCTTTTTTCTCTAAAATCATTTTAATAATGAATTCAGTAAGGTGAGGATTACGAATTAAGATAGGTCCTAGTAAATAGGTACCGATAAAGTT
>JAAWDB010000093.1 GCA_022793555.1 Bacilli bacterium | reverse complement strand
TGCTTTTGTTTAAATTATATTAAATGGTGCGCTTGAGATTTCAATTAAAAAAAAACTCTGATAAATAATCAAAGAGTTTTCTATATAATTCATTTTTCTCAATCTTCATTCAAACTTTTTATTTCTTGCAATTCAAATCTATATTTTTGTTTAACATTTGGATATTTTTCTTTATCAACTTCACTTAGAAACATCTCTAATGGTCTTATCCAAAGCTTATTATCTCCATAAAGACTTCTATAAACAACATATTTTTCTTTGGTTTCTGAATGATTTGCTATATCAATTACAAGATAATAATCCCCTTTAAAATGCTTGTAGATACCATTTATTTTTACATCTTTCATATATATCATCTCCTCCAGTATTGTATCATCTTTTTTTATTAAATATTTGCAAGAATTTTTAGTTTTTATAAATTCTAAGAATATTTTTTGAAAAGACAAAAAAATCAATCCATTAGGATTGATATATATGCTTTGAACTTTAAAAGTTCGAACTTTACTTATTATTGGAGGAGCCTACCAGATTCGAACTGGTGATCAGGGAGTTGCAGTCCCACGCCTTACCACTTGGCTAAAGCTCCATTTCTTTACATTCACTATTTTAATATAAACAATAGGGTTTGTCAAAGAATACTTAATATAATCTATGAATACATAAAAAGTTTTATACTATTTTTTTTAATAATGTATTTGAATTAATTAAATAAAAAATAATCATATTCAAGTTAGAAATTGCAATTTAAACATCAAACGGCGCTTTGTGACGTGTGATAAAATCTAGTAATATCAAAATACTTAGTCATAGAAAGAAATAAATAGAATGAATATATTTTTTTCAAAGATTTAAAAATAATGTGTAGATTATATGAAAATTTAAAAAAAGGTACTTGAATTAGCACATCATTTTTGTTAATATTATTATTGTAAGGAGGATAAAGAAAGGTTATGGAAAGAAAAAACACAATTTTGCTAACAGTAATTGCTATTGCAACATTATTAGTAGCAGTAGTAGGTGCGACATTTGCATATTTCACCGCTACTATTACAGATAATAGAAATACTGATCCTGATTCTGGTAAAACAAATATTACTGCAGGACAAGTTGCAAATACAACTGTAGTTGCTAATGTGGCTGGAGCAGCTGGAAAATTTACAGCTGAAAACGTATATCCAGGACATAAAGAAGTAGCTGCATTACAAGTTACTGCAAATGGTGCAGCAGGATCTAAAACTGTTGTAGATTTTACTTATGATGTAACTACAAACGATTTAGGTGCAAATAATGTAAAAGTTAGTCTTTACAAATCAACTACATTAATTCCAACAACAACTAATTATTTTGAATGTACACCAAGTGTAGAAACCGTTGGCGATGATACTCATTATTCTGAGACTTGTCAAACAAAATCAGTTGGAACTTTAGTAAAAGAAACTACCTTAACAGGTGGATCTCAAAAAGTTACTATTGGTCAAGATAGCATTACAACAACAGCTGCCAATACAGACGAAACAGTTTATTACTATGTAGTAGTTGAGTTTGTTAACCAAAATGCAGATCAAAATGCAGTTATGGGTAAAACTTTAGAAGGTACTGTTTCAGTTGTACCTGCTGCTTAATAAGAGCCTTTTGAATTCTCTTATTAACTTTTAAAAAATCTATCAAAACGATAGATTTTTTTTGAGTATAAAATTATTTGTTTTTTACTTATGAATATAATTTATTTCCGGCATCTTAAAAAGCAGTTTTTATGGAATTTAAAAGAATCAAATGTAAATATTTTTAATAGATATAACGCTTTTAATAAAATATCTTCTTTTTATTCTTGAAAGTCATAAACGTATTATGCTATAATCACATTAAATAGAATAGCGAAAGAGGGATTTGCAATGAACCAAAATGAAAAAAAGCCAATAGAAAACAACATTGATTTTGAAGAACAATATCAAGAACTATTAGCTGAAGAAAAAGAAACAGCCCGAAAAAAAACATTTTTAATTGTTTTCCTATGTATGATAATTATCTTCTTAGCCATGATTGGTGCAACATATTCATATATTAAACTGTATGGTGAATCGTTAGATAAAGACAAAACATGTGACTTAAATTGCGATTTAGATGGCGATGGTAAATGTGATATGAATTGTGACACCGACAAAGACGGTAAAGCTGATATAAATATTGATTTAGATGGTGACGGTAAATGTGATGTAAATTGCGATACTGATGGCGATGGAAAACCAGATATCAATATTGATTACAATGGCGATAGAGTTCCACATTTCAATATTGATACCAATGGCGATGGTAAACCAGACTTTAATAAAATGAATCAAGATACTGATAAAGATGGAGTTTGTGATCTAAACTGCGATACCAACAAAGATGGCAAACCAGATGTTAATATTGATATCGATGGCTCTGGAAAACCAGATATTAATATTGATATTAACGGTGATGGAAAGCCAGATATTAACATCGACACCGATGGTGATGGTAAAGCTGATATCAACATCGACACCGATGGTGATGGTAAAGCTGATGTTAATATTGATACCGATAATGATGGAAAGCCAGATATTAATATTGACTATGATGGTGATGGCAAACCAGACTTTAATGTGGATACCGATGGTGATGGCAAACCAGATGATAATCTAATGAACCAAGATACCAATGGCGATGGTAAATGTGATTTGAACTGCGATACCAACAAAGATGGAAAGCCAGATATCAATATTGATATTGATGGTGATGGCAAACCAGATATCAACATTGATACCGATGGTGATGGCAAACCAGACATTAATATTGATAGTGATAAAGATGGCAAGCCAGACATAAATATTGATACCGATGGAGATGGCAAACCAGATGACAATCTAATGAATCAAGACACCAATAAAGATGGTGTATGCGATTTGAATTGTGATACGAATGGTGATGGTTTACCAGACATAAATATTGATACCAATGGCGATGGAAAACCAGATATCAACATTGATACTGATGGTGACGGCAAACCAGACAAAAACATTGACTCCAATGGTGATGGTAAATGCGATAAAAAATGTACAACAGGAAGTGCTGGATCTGATAGTATCGACATTAATACAAACCAAAATATTATTTTATTTGTAAATTATTTAAATAGTATAAAAGTAACAGATATAAGTCCTGGTTGGAAAGGAACAATGAAATTTACTTTAAATAATAATTCTCAACAATCAATGATTTATAATATTAAATTAACGAATGTTGTAAATACCTTTAATCCAACAAGTGATTTTGTGTATTCTTTAAGAAGAGATGGAAATAGTTTAATTTATCGAGAAGTTTCTCCGGTATCTGACACATATATTATGAAAAATGTTTTAATCCCAGCTGGAATGACTTATAATTATGAGCTAGATTATGAATTCTTAGAAACAAATGTCTTACAAAATACAAATCAAGGAAAAGCTTTTAATGCTAAAATAGAAATTGAAGCAGTTAATTAGAACAATAAAAATATTGTTCTTTTTTGTTACTTGCTTTAACAAAGAATGTCTTGTCTTTTTTCTTCCAATCGCTTATAATATTTTTAGAATAGGAAGGGTATCATGAAACATCAGGAAAACTATAATGGTTTCAAGAAAACAGCCAAGCTTATAGCAGATATTGTTTCATGGACCATTCTAACAATCCTTGTTGTCATAGCAGCTTTTCTGCTATATTATTTTGTAGCTAATAAAATTTATGCTAGCAAAGGAGAACAATTTTCACCAGCCATAGGATTATATACCATTGTAAGTCCAAGTATGGAACCAAACTTAAGAGTATATGATGTTATTATTGATAAAAAGGTGAATAGTCCAAATGAAATTAAAGTTGGAGATATTATTACTTTTATTTCTACTAGTACAATTTCAAAAGGTTTAACAATAACTCATCGCGTAGTTGCTTTAGTAGAAACTGAAAATGGCATTGAATATAAGACCAAAGGAGATAATAATATGTCTCCCGATTCTACAACAGTCCAATTTAAAAACATTTTAGGAAAAGTAGTAATTAAAGTTCCTCAATTAGGAAGAGTTCAACAATTCTTATCTACTTCTTCCGGTTGGCTATTAGTAGTAGTAATACCTGCTGTATTAATTATTTTTAATGACATTTTGAAAATATTTAAACTAACAGGTGCGAAGAAAAAAGTTACCAATGCTCTACAAACCGAAGAGCAAAAAGAGCAAAAAGAAATCGCGAAAAAAGAAGAAATTAAGGTTGAATTAAAACGTAGATATAATGTTGAACGAGAACTTAGTGAGCCAGATCCACTACCAACTAATTGTAAGCTCACAAAGGTTTTAAAAGAAAATAAAAAGGTTGAAATAACCCCACCAATGTTTGAATTGCCAAAATTAAAAAATGTGGAAGAAGAATTACCTAATCCATCAGTTAATCAAGATTACGATAATTCAAAAAAGAAAATAAAAAAAGGAAAAAGTAAAAAGAAGTGCTAAAATAAATGCACTTCTTTTTGCAATTTTGTCGACTTTATGATAGCATAACTTTCTAGCTGAAAAGGAAAACTATTAATATGAAAAAAATAGATAAAATCATTCATTTAAAATTAATTGAAATTACAATAATGCTAATAATAATTATTATCAGTTTCCCACTTTGGAAAAAATTAGAGCAAAATGAGATAATGACTACTGCTGCATTGTATGATAATGCAAGATATACTTATATCGATGTTGAAAATTATTCCAATGGACCAATGTTTCCAATAAAAGATGACGAAGCTTTAAATGAACTAAAGCCAACATCTTTAAAATTAATAAATGAAACTAATACTACAGAAGATTTTACAATAATTATGAAAGTTAGTAAAACATCTACATTAGATTATAGATGCTTAAATATAGCAATAGATCGTCAAAAAAAGAATCTAAAAAATTTATATCTTTTTGATGATGCCGACAGTTTCTATTTTTCACTAAAAAGCGACACAATAAAAGGAGAAACCAAAGAATATGATTTTTTAATTTGGATGGATTCTTCCACTAACAATGATATGATGGGCAAGAGTTTAAGTTATTCTTTTGAATTACAAGAAGGGCTTATGTTATAATACTAAAAAATAAAAAGGAGTATTTTAGTGGCAAAGGGATTTGTCTAGATCTAGGATGTGGTATAGGATAATATTCTAAAAAATTAATGAATTATGGATATTAAGTAATCTCAGAAGATATTTCAGATATTGCCTTAAATGAAGTAAAAAAATTAACCCGAACATCAAGAAAATAGATATGAGAGAAGAACTTCCGTTTAAATCAAACCAATTTGATGTTGTATTTGCTAATTTATCAATACATTTTTTTCTGATAGTGATACCAAAAAGCTTATGTTGGAAATTAAAAGAGTTTTAAATTATGATGGAATTTTCGTAGGAAGCATAAATGGCTTGCAAGGTTTAGAAAAAATAAAACAAACAGCTAAAGAAATCGAACCACATTTTTATTTTAATAAAAATAAATATATCAGATTATTTAATAAAGAAGACTTAAAAAAATATCTAAGTATTTTTGAAATAATACGAATTGATGATCTTGAAACAATAAGGTTCAATCATAAAAAGAAGTCTTTAATCTTTTTAGCAAAAAAAACAAAGTATAACAGATAAATAGCAAACTCCCTATCTTTATATAAGTCTTAATATGATGAAAATTATAAATAATCAATATAAATATGGATCTAATTACTTTTGATAATTAGATTTTTTTAATTGCGTTATAAAAATAGGTCTTTATCATTGCAAATTAATATGCAAAAATAAAAATGTGCTTGCAAATGCATTGATTTTATGTTAATATAGAAAACATTTAAAAGAAAAAAGGGGTTTTTGATATGAAGAAAAATAATAAGAAACTAGCAATTAGTGGTTTATTAATTGCAATAATTAGTATAACTATTCTTATAGGTGTATGTAATCCTTATGGAAAAGTGGAATTGCAAGAAAACACTTATAATCTAGCACTTAATAATATAACAGCTGAAACAAAAAAAGTATTTTTATCAGATTTAGATTATATTACTGATAATAATTGGTCATATAATGGATGGTCTGGTCATACTATTCAGAAAGATAAAAACCAAGAGGGTGGCGCTCTTAGTTTAATTATTAACGGAGAAAAACGTTTTTTTATCAAAGGAGTAAGTGTTCATGCCAAAGGACAAGTAACTTATGATATTGGGGAACTATCAACGAAGTATCCTAGATTTTTAGCTTATATTGGAGTAGATGCATCAAGAGGTACCAATGGAAGTGTTTGGTTCCGAATTACTGCATCAAAAGATGGCGTAAAATGGGATAGATTGATCGATAAAAGTGATGTTTTAACTGGTAATAGTAATGCCGTTGAAATTGATCTAAATATTGAAGGCTATAAGTATTTATGTATCTATTTTGATCCAAATGGTGGAAATGCTGCCGATCACGGAACGATTGCTGATGCACGTCTAGTTCCACTAGATTTTGATAAAGAAAGTGTTGCTTATAACAAAATTCATAAATTAGAATATTATGATGAATTATTAAGAGCACATGATGCTGAATATAACTATAATCATAATTATCGTCAAATTTTAGAAAGAGAATTTGTAAGAAAAATTGGATATTGGAATATTCAAAATATTGCTGAGTTTAATCCAAGTATTCTACCAACTATAGAATGGATTTTTAGTGATAACGTAATATTAGAACAAATTATTGAAGTTGGAAATATCAATGATGCCAATACTTTCTTGGATGTTCTTAGTAAACTATATGAAACATATAAAGAAGAGTTAAAAACAGCAAATGGTGCAGTTTATCAAAAAATGATGATTGCATTAGCTACTGCATACAGTACTGACCTTATTCTTTCACCTTTAAGTTTTAATAACTATACAAGAACTTATGATCCATTAGAAAGATTTCGTTTATATAAACAATTATATGATACAGATAAATTATTACATAAAGATTGGTTTGATAACTATCATATGGAATTAATGCGTACTATCATGCAAGATGGAGTTAAAAATGATGAGTTATTATGGTTAAATAATTATATTTATCAATATAAAAATGGCGCTTTAGGACCATATTCATATATGGGTTATGTACAACCACATTATGCAAGACCAGAATTCTTTAACCCAGATAATAAAGAAAAATATAACAATAAATATCATTTTTTAGATTATAATGTTCCATATGGAGGAACTCCAAGTAACCGAAATGATCAAAGATATTGGATGGTATTTGAAGCAGGAGGAATTTGTTGGGGAATTTCTCGTACAGGATCAAGTATAAGTAGAACGGTTGGACTTCCATCAACTGGATTGTATCAACCAGATCATGAAGTATATTTATTTTATGAACAAGATGCTAATGGCAATGGATTTTGGTCATTAGGAAATAACATATTTGGATGGGGAAAAAGTTCAACAACATGGTATGGCGGAAATCGAACTCGTTTAATATTCAACTGGGGAGCAAAATACTTTGCAGATGAAATGATGAGTAATAAAAACTACGGAACAAGTTCAGGATATATGTACCTTGGTCAAGCAAACTTAAATAATCTAGAAGTATATAGAAAATCATTATATTACAATTTATTAGCGAATTCTTATGAAGATAATGAAACGAAGTTAGATATTTATAATCAAGCTTTAGCAATAAATAATATTAACCTAGATAGTTATGATTATAAAATTAATATGTATAAAGCATTAAATAAGACTAGTGCAGAATGGAAAACTTATGCAGAAGAAATCATAGCTGCATACAAGTTTTATCCACAAGCTATGTATGATTTATTAAAAGTAATTAAACCGTATTTAAATGAAATCGATACGATTGATATAGAATTACAAGAGCATGCAGCATTAGAAGAAGCATCTCATGCAACCAAAAATGATATATGGCAAGATTTAGCAGCAAGAGAATTAGCAAATGCCTTATTAGGTAAAGACAATAAAGCAGAAATTGCTAGCTTCTCATTTGATGGAGAAAATGCTGGAAAAATAGTAATTAATTCTGCATACGATGAATACAGCTTTGCATGGTATTACAGTTTAGATGGTGGAAAAACATTATCACCAGTAATCACAGATCACTCTGTAGAACTTACTTTAGAAGAAATTGCCAGTATTACAGCTGAAAATGATATTCAAATCGCAATCCAAGGTTTAGGAGATTTAAAACCAGATTATACGATTGATATAAAAAAAGGTGTTGTATCAACTAACTTATTTGCCAATGATTTAGAAAATAGAGTCATTGGAGTAAATAGCACATATGAGTGGAGAAATAGTGAAGACGAAGAATGGAAATCATATGCTGAAGTATTACCAGATAATACGGGAGATAAAACTTTACATGTACGAGTAGGAGCAACTGGTTGTTTCGTACCAAGTGATTCTGTTACTTATACATTCACTGAAGATAATCAACCCGATACAAGAAAATATGTATCCGTAGCTCACTTATCAATCGCTGGAGTATCAAGTCAAGCAACAGGTGGAGGACAAAATGGTCATGCTATCAATGCCCTTGATGGAAATTACAATACAAGATGGCATTCAGCATGGGATGGAAGCGATACAAAACGTTTTATCACAATTAAACTAGATGAACCAAAATATGTATCATCAGTAGAATTTGTTCCAGCTGGTGGAGGAAATGGAAAAATTATTGATGGAACCGTTTGGGGAAGTGTAGATGGAGAAAATTGGATTGAGCTATCGACACAAACAAATCTTAGTTATACGAACAAAGCGGATTCTTTAGCTGATGCAATTTTAAATACCAAAGACTTTGCAATTTTAGATCCAGTAAAAGTTCAATATATAAAAATTGAAGCAAAACGTGCCAGCAATGGAAATTGGTTTACAGCAAGAGAATTTAATATTTATGAAGATAAAACTATTGTTAAAGTAGCAGATTTCTCATTTGATGGAGAAAATGGTGGAAAGATTTCTTTAGAAGAAGACTATCAAGGAAGAACTTTTCAATATAGTATTGATGGGGGAGCAACTTGGAAGTCAGTAAAAGAAAATAGTTATGCCTTATCCAAAGAAGAAATTAATCAAATTAATGAAGAAAATGGTATTAAGATTAAACTTGATGGAGAAGAAAAAGAACATCTTATCAATATTCGAAAAGGTGAAGATTTAACACTTAGTCCATATGTTAATGATTTAGAAAATCGTTTGATTGGATTAAACGATGTCGAAAAATTAGAATGGAAAATCGAAGATGGCGAATGGACTTCATATCAAGAACAAGAACCAATTGTAATTGGTACGAAAAAACTTTATGTAAGAAGAAAAGCAACTAGAAATGTAACAGCAAGTAATACTTTAATGTATAACTTTACGGAAGATAATCAACCAAATACAAGAAAATATATTCCAATAAAACATTTATCAATTCATAGTTATTCTACCCAATCAATTGATACAGGAAGACCATTTTATGCACCAAATGCCATTGATGGAAATGTTAATACACTTTGGCATACTGATTTCCGTTATTCTGTTTTAGATAGTGAGATAAAACCATTTATAACAATCAAATTAGATCAATCAAAAAATCTTTCTGCAGTAGAATTTATTCAAACGAAATATCGT
>JAAWDB010000092.1 GCA_022793555.1 Bacilli bacterium | reverse complement strand
TTTATTGTATTAAAAACAGATATTTTGTTTTCCAGAGAAGGAGAAAAGAAGAAAAAAAGGAAGTGATTAACTTCTTTTTTGTATGTTATAATATTTTAGAGAACATGGAGGTTTTTATGAAACAGATCATAGATGGAAATAAGGCAGTATCAAATATTGCATATTTGTTTAGTGAAGTGGCGAGTATTTATCCTATTACGCCATCTAGTCCTATGGCAAGTAATGTCGATTATTTATCACATACTGATCACTATAATTTATATCACGATAAGGTTAATGTGGTGGAGATGCAAAGTGAAGCAGGTGCAGCTGGAGCTATGCATGGGGCATTAATTACGGGAAGTCTTGCGACAACTTTTACGGCAAGTCAAGGGCTTTTACTTATGTTACCAAATATGTATAAGATGGCTGGAGAAATGTTACCAGGGGTTATTCATGTGGCAAGCCGAACGGTGGCTACGCATGCGTTATCCATTTTTGGAGATCATAGTGATGTTTATGCGACACGAGGAACTGGCTTTTGTATGCTTTCTTCTTCTAGTGTGTTTGATGCCCAGAATTTAGCGGCGGTTGCTCATTTGTCAGCAATGAAAAGTAGTTTGCCATTTTTACATTTTTTTGATGGGTTTCGAACTAGTCATGAGTTAAATACGATTCTATCAATTGATGAAGAGGAATTGTTAAAGTTAGTTCCTTGGGAGAGTGTGGAAGCGTTTAAAAACCGAGCTTTAAATGTTTCTTGTATGAAACAAAGAGGCATGGCTGAAAATGAAGATATTTATTTTCAAAGTTTAGAAGCCAAAAATCGTGATTATGAAGAAGTTTCTGATACGGTTAATTATTATATGGAAAAAATAAATCATTTGATGGGTACACATTATGCTCCATTTGCTTACTATGGAGATAAGGATGCTAGTGATATTATTGTCGCTATGGGCAGTGTTTGTGATACGATAAGACTTGTTATTGATGAAGAACGGAAAAAAGGGAAGAAGTATGGACTTGTTGAGGTTCATTTGTATCGTCCTTTTAGTGTCAAGTATTTGCTTAGTGTTTTGCCAAGTAGTGTTAAGCGGATTGCCGTTTTAGATCGAACTAAGGAAAGTGGAAGTATTGGAGAACCTCTTTATTTGGATATGGTATCGGCGTTAAAGGATCAGGATATAGTAATTGTTGGAGGACGTTATGGCCTTTCTAGTAAGAATACAACACCAGCACAAATCAAAGCGGTTTATGATATGTTAGAAACCAATCCAAAACACAATTTTACGATTGGTATTCATGATGATGTCACAAATACGAGTTTAAAAATTCCAGATTATCATATTGATTTGGATGATTTGGAAGTGAAAATTTTTGGTTTTGGCTCTGATGGTATGGTGGGAGCTAGTAAGGATATTTTACATATTGTTGGGGAACATAGTGATTCATTTGTTCAAGGATATTTTGAATATGATTCGAAAAAAAGTGGCGGCGTTACAGTTAGTCATTTGC
Source organism: Bacilli bacterium (assembly GCA_022793555.1). Taxonomy (GTDB): domain Bacteria; phylum Bacillota_I; class Bacilli_A; order RF39; family UBA660; genus MGBC162267. The sequence continues at coordinate 7,034 of JAAWDB010000092.1, read as the reverse complement.
GCATTAGTAAAAATGAGATTCGTGCGCCATTTTATGTAACAAATCCTAATGTCTATGTTGTAACGAAAGCGGAGTATTTTGATTCGTTTGATATTTTAGATGGGGTTCGTGAGAGGGCTACGTTACTTGTTAATACCAATGACGATGTCGCTTTGATGAGTAAGTTTAAGCATAGTGATTTGGAACTTATTAAAAGTAAAAAGATGCGGATAATGACAATTGATGCCGAGCGTGTAGCTCTAAAACATCAGTTAAAGGGAAAAATTAATAAAATTATGGAAGTCATTATTTTATCTTTACTAGGATTTGATAAGGCGATAGATTTAGTTAGTGAAACGATTCGAGTAGAATTTGCGACTAAGGGCGAAGATATTGTTAAGCAAAATATTGCGGCAATTCAAAGTGTTTTTGAAGAGATTCATACTTTAGAAATTGGTGAAGGTAAAAGTCAGGAAGAAGTTTTAAAGAATTTTAATCTTTTTGAACGAATTGAGCGCCGATTAGGTAATGAGATTACAGTTTCTGAAATTGCTCCATTTAGGGATGGTACTTTTCCATCTGGTTTAAGTAAATTAGAAAAACGAAAAGTAGCTTCGAAGGTTGTGAAGTGGAAAAGTGAACATTGTATTCAATGTGGAATGTGTTCTTTGGTTTGTCCACATGCGGTTATTCGTCCATTTTTAGTTAAAGATGAGGAAGGTATTCCAGCACTAGGTGCGGGAGATTATCATTATTTGATTAGTATTAGTGAAGCAGATTGTACTAGTTGTGGGTTATGTATTAATATTTGCCCTGGTAAAAATGGGGAGAAAGCTTTAGAATTTGGAGATTATTCGAAAGAAAAGCAAGAACAAGCCGATCATTATTTTGAGTCTTATGAAAATCCTAATATGGAACCTCTTTTTACCATTAAGAATAGTCAACTTCGTAAACCGCGGTTTGAGTTTAGTGGTGCTTGTGCGGGATGTGGAGAGACGGCTTATATTAAGTTATTAACTCAGTTATATCAAGACAAATTAGTAATTGCGAATGCTACGGGATGTTCAAGTATTTATGGTGGAAGTGTGCCATCAACACCTTATACTCTTCCGTGGGCGAATTCGTTGTTTGAAGATAATGCAGAATTTGCTTATGGAATGCATTTATCATTCAAACAAAAACGGCAACGAATTTATGCCATTATGAAAGAGACGTATAATCAAGTATCTAGTGATGTTAAAGAAGTGTTTGATGAGTTTTTTGAGCATTTTAATGACTATGCAAAGACTTTGGAAGTAAAGGAACTTTTAAAAGAAAAAGACATTCCGGCTTCTTTAAAAGAACTTATCGATTATATTCCTGCTCGAACAGTTTGGGCCTTTGGTGGAGATGGTTGGGCATATGATATTGGTTTTGGGGGAATTGATCATGTGCTTTCAAGTAATGAAAATGTTAAAATTTTAGTTTTGGATACGGAGGTTTATTCGAATACAGGTGGACAGATGAGTAAATCGAGCCATCAAGGACAAGTGGCGGAATTTGCTGACTTTGGTAAGCGAGTGCCAAAAAAAGATTTGTTCCGTATTGCCATGAGTTATCCGAATTGTTATGTTGCTAGTGTTAGTTTAGGGGCAAATATGATGCATACTTTAAAAGTATTTAAAGAAGCAGAGGAGCATGTTGGTCCTAGTATTATTCTTGCTTATGCACCTTGTATTGAACATGGTATTAAGGGAGGAATGAGTTGTAGCACTTTGGAACAAAAATTAGCAGTAGATGTGGGATATAGTTTATTGATGCGTTATCAACCAACGGAGAAAAAATTGTATTTAGATAGTAAGGAACCAAATTTTGAACGATATGATGAATTTTTAAATAATGAAGTTCGTTATCGGGCATTAAAAATAAAGGACGCTTCTTGTGCTGAAGTTCTTTTACAAGAAAATAAAGAGCATGCGATTGCCCGTTATCAGTATTATCTTAAATTATCGCAAGAGAATTAGTAAAATGCTAATTCTTTTTTTCATTTAAAAAACCAACTTCTGGTTAAAAGTTGGTTCGAATGGTTTTAAAACAAAAAAATAGAAGCTGCCCCCTGAAGACAGCTTCATAAAAGAATAAAAAGGGGTTGACTAGTGTGATACTAGCACCAATTCGCCTTCTATAAGTGAATTGGTAGTTAATATACTAATCGATTCGATATCTTTTGTCAACGTTTTTTGTTCTTTTTTTTAAAGTTTTTTTTCTTTTGGGTTGATTTTTAAAAAATGTAATAAAAATATGGCTTATTTATTAGAAAAATAAGCATTTTGTTAATCTGTTTTTAATTGTTTTAATGTTATTTTAAATCTCATTTATCTTAAAATTTTGTTATTTTTGAGAATTAAATGAGTCAGTTACGTCGTTTTAAATTTACTTTTCGTAACTTTTATTTATTAGGATATCAAATTTTTTTGCTATGTACATAAGTTTTCTTGCGAACAAACGTCTATTACGTTATAATAAATTCGGAGAATGGTATTATGGAGTTGTCAACAATTAAAGGTCTTGGAGAAAAAAATGAAAAACTATTACAGCAATGTGATATTTTTTCGGTGGAAGATTTATTATCTTATTATCCTTATCGTTATGAATTTTTGAATCCAAGTACTAAGTTATTTTCTGATGAAAAAATGATCCAAGCTGTTAATGCCGTAATTGAAGGGGAAGCGAAGGTTTCTTATATTCGACGAAATTTTAATTCTTTGCGTTTTCGCGTTTTGATTGAAAATAAAATTGTTCAAGTTTCTATTTTTAATCGAGCTTTTTTGAAACCGAATCTGACTTTGGGCAGAGAAATCACTATTATTGGTAAATATAATGAAAAGAAAAATCAATTTGTAGCCAATGATATAAAACTTAATGTAGTGAAAGAGTCGAAGATTACGCCAGTATATCATTTAGTACGTGGTTTAAAAAACGTTAATTTTGAAAATTGGATGTTGGATGCTCTTCGAAAGCCGATTACTTTGGTTGATAAAATTCCTGATCATTATTTGGAACAATATGAATTTATCCCTAAATCTAAGGCTTTGCAATATTTACATAAACCGCAAAGTGCTGAGGAAGTTAAAAGAGCTCGTTTGCGTTTAATTTATGAAGAATTATTTGATTTTATGTTTAAAATACTTTATTTAAAAGAAAAGGAAACAAAAGCACTAGGTTTAGAGCGGGATTTGGATATAAAAAAAGTGGAAGAATTTATTTCAAGTTTACCTTTTTCTTTAACAGAAGATCAATTAAAAGCAATTCATGATGGTCTTGATGATTTGCAAAGTGAGAGAAGAATGAATCGATTGATTCTTGGTGATGTCGGAAGTGGTAAAACGATTGTGGCAACGTTATTAATGTATGCTAATGTACTTGCGGGGTATCAAAGTGTCATGATGGCTCCAACAGAAATTCTGGCTACTCAACATTATTTGTCTTTATTAAAATTATTTGAAAATTATCCGCTTCATCTTGAACTTTTAGTAGGAAGTATGAAAGTTAGTGAAAAGAGAAAAGTTTTGGAGCGTATTCAAACGGGACAAGTAGATATTATTATCGGAACACATGCGTTATTAAGTGAGCAAGTTGAGTTTGCTAATTTAGGATTGGTCGTTACGGATGAGCAACATCGTTTTGGTGTAAATCAGCGAAAGAATTTACAAAATAAAGGGTATCGTTCCGATGTTTTGTATTTAAGCGCAACACCGATTCCTAGAACTTATGCACTAACCATTTATGGAGATATGGATACCAGTATGATAGAAGTAAAACCAAATGGTCGAAAACCCATTATTACTAAATTAAGGAAAGAACAAGAATTAAAAGAAGTTTTGGCCGCCATTTATGAAGAAATTAAATTGGGGCATCAGGTTTATGTTGTTGCACCATTAATTGAAGAATCTGATTCGGAAGAGCTTAAAGATGTTAATTTGTTAAAAGAAAAGTTTGAACTTGCTTTTCGAGATAAGGTTTCTATTGGGGTCCTGCATGGTAAAATGAAATCTAATTTAAAAGATGAGGTTATGAAATCTTTTGAACAAGGTGATTGTAATATTTTGATTTCTACAACAGTTATAGAGGTTGGTGTTGATGTTAAAAATGCTACTATGATGGTGATTTTTAATGCAGAACGATTTGGGCTTGCTACCCTTCATCAATTGCGAGGAAGAGTCGGGCGAAATGATTTACAGAGTTATTGTTATTTAATTAGTAATCAAGATAGCGAGAGACTTCATGTTTTAGAAGAGAGTAATGATGGTTTTTATATTAGTGAGAAAGATTTTGAATTACGAGGTCAAGGAGATTTATTTGGAGTAAATCAAAGTGGCGATATGACTTTTCGAGTTGCAGATTTAAAGCGAGATTATAAAATTCTTTTACAAGTCAAAAAAGATGTTGCAGAATTTCTGGAAAGTGGAGCATATTTAAGAAATTCTTATTATATGAATTTAGTTCAAACTATTGATTTTACTAATTAGAATTTTAGAAATATTTTATGATTTTGTTTTTATATAAAAATGTTGCAGAAATGCTTTTTAATTCCTATAATAGGTTATTGGTGATTTTTGGTGAAAAAAAATATTGGCATTTATATGGATGAAATTAATCAATATCCACAATTAAATTCTTTTGAAGAATTCATTCTTTTTCAGAAATATCAAAATGGTGATTTAATTGCAAAGCAATATTTAATAAATTGTAATCTTCGATTAGTTTTATGGTGTGTAAATAAGCATTATAAAAAATATAATTGTTGGAATTATATGGATTTAGTTCAAGAAGGAAATATTGGCTTAATAAAAGCAATAGAAAATTATGATATTAAAAGGGGAGAATTTTCTACATATGCAGTCCATTATATTAATGGCTATATTAAAAAATCATTTTTTAAAAATAATAAATTTAGTATTTCTAACCGACAATATTGGCATTTGGTAGCTTATCAAAATTTGATTAATAAATATCATGATGAACAACTAGAAATACCTAATGATCAAACCATTTGTCAATTACTCGGAATATCATTAAATCAGTTATGTGATATTAAAGAGGTTGTAAATTATGAAGAGATTTCTTTGAATGAATTAATAGAAAAGGAGAAAATCGATGATGGTTTAATAGTTGATTTTGATTTTTCTACATATTCAGAACAAGAATTATTGGCTGGTTTACAACGTATTCTTTCACCTTTTTTGTATTATATTTTTTATTGCTATTATATTTCTGATTCCAAAACATCTTATAGTTCTATAGCTGATTGTTTGGGAGTACGTTTTCAATATATAGGTTATAGCTTTAATAAATTATTAGATAAATTAAAACAGGTTCTAGTTATAGAACATGACCATTTTGAAATGGTACTTGAAAAAATTAGACAAGAAGAGAAAAACTTGATTAATCGTGTTCGAACAAAACCAATAATGCCGGAAAATATTATGATGTATATTTATTTAAAGCCATGTTTAAATGAAATAGAAATTAGATTACTTAAATTAACTTTCTTTGATCGGTATGATTATAGTCCTAGTCAAGCTGCAGACTTTTTACAGTTAAGTTTCGAAGAGTATCAAAGTGTTTATGCTAATTTGGTTTCCAAAATGAATTTGACTTTAGAAGATCAAGAGCATTTTCAAACATTTTGTCAAAAAATGTTGGCAAAATATAAAACTAATATTTTTAAAATAGATTTAGATGCTGACTATTCTTTTATAGATCCATTACATTTTCAAACTATGAATAGTATTATTAATCAAGGTCGTTTTCGAATTAAATAATTCTTTTTGCTTTCAAAAAAAAACGTAATCAAGTATAATAAATCGTGGTGATTTTTATGTTTAATCAGGAAAATATTTTGGCTAATTATCTTCATGAAGTTAATCGATATCCAAAATTAACTTCTTTTGAGGAATTCTGGTTATTTCAAAAATATAATGCTGGAGATGAAAATGCTAAAAAATTTTTAATAGAATGTAATCTTCGGCTGGTTTTGTTACGCGTAAAAAAGTATTATAAAAGTAGTGAATTTATGGATATCGTGCAAGAAGGAAATCTTGGACTGATTAAAGCTATTGAGAAATATGAAATAACTAAAGGAAAATTTAGTACTTTTGCTATTTCTTATATTGATGGTTATATTAAAAATTATTTTAATAATGATAAGAATCAGTTATATATTTCAAATAATTTGAGATTAGCTGTTGAACGTTATAAAAAATTAGTGTTACTGTATAATCAAGAAGGGAAATCTATACCTGATGATAAGGAACTTTGTACATTATTATCGATTTCTTTGAAACAGATTCAACAAGTAAAAAAAATCGTAAATTTTTCTTTCGTAAGATTAAATGATCTAAATAAAGATGGAAAAGAAAATGAATCTTTTATTTCAGATAATGAAATTTTTTCTGATCAATTATCTAAACAGAAAGAATTGCTAATTGGTTTAAAAATGCTTTTGAAACCGTATCATTATTATATTATATATCATCGCTATTTAACTTCTCCTAAAGTTAAATTACATGTATTAGCTGAAACTTTAGGGGTTAAGGGTGAGAGTGTACGTATTGGAGAAGTTAATGCTTTAAAAGAATTGAAAAATTATATGAAAAATGATCAAGAAATATTTGAAAGTAAACTTTATAAACTTCAACAGAAAGAAGGAAAACTTTTTAATAAAATCAATACAAGACCTGTACATCCTGCAGATATTACTAAGTTTTTGTATGCTAAAAATCATTTAAATGAGTTAGAGCAAAAATTATTTAAATTAATTTATTTTGGAAAATATTGTTTTAATGAAATTGAAGCAGCAAGTTTTTTGAAAATTCCTTTTGAAACCTATCAGGATTTATTTCGTGCACTGGAATTAAAACTTCAGGATATTTTTGAAGATCATATGCAATATGAGAGTTTTCATCGTCAAATGGTAGATCAGCATAAATCAAAGATATTTAGTTTAAATTTGGATGCAAAGGTTATAGATAAAAATTATCTTAACTCTAGTTATGAGAATTTTAGTTTTGAGG
>JAAWDB010000091.1 GCA_022793555.1 Bacilli bacterium | reverse complement strand
TATGATTTTCTAAAGCCAACATATCTTCACTAACCTTATCTTGATTAGTATCTAATGACTTTGCTCCGCCTTCACTACAAGGCAAAATAAGAGCATCATATTTGTCGAATAATTCATTCATCCGCTCGACAATTAAACGACGAACACGTTGTGCATTAACAAAATACTTTTCTTGATTTTCTTTTTGTAAAACATAAGATCCAATCACTAAGCGCCGTTTAATAAGAGGAGAAAATCCATGTGTTCGATGATTTCTCATCATGTCAAAAACCGTTTTTCCCTCTTCATGGGTTCCAAAAATAATACCAGTTAAATTAGAAAGGTTACTTGTAGCTTCAGCACAAGAAATACAGATATAAACAGAAGGAATAGCTTCTAATAAATCTTTATCAAACGATTCTTCATAAATTTCAATAGAATTATCTTGAGCTTTTTGCTTTAACTCTTCAAATAACTTTATGGTTTCTTTTAATTTATCACTAGGATTTTCATAATTAGAAAGATCCATTAATTCCTTAATATAAAATAGCTTTTTCTTTGTACTTGTATTTTTTTCCAAAGCATCAACAAGGGACATATTAGAAGAATCAAAACTAGTCATATCTCTTGTATCTCTTCCTTTGATCACATCAACTACCATAGCGGTATCATAAACCGTTTTAGCAAATACCCCAACATGATCTAAACTACTCGCAAAAGGAAACATCCCATAACGTGAAATCAATCCATAAGTAGGCTTATATCCAACAATTCCACAAAAAGCAGCTGGTTTTCGAATCGAATCTCCTGTATCTGTTCCAATAGCAAATGGAACAACACCATCAGCAACACATGCAGCTGATCCAGCACTAGATCCTCCAGCTTGTCTTGAAGCATCAAAAGGATTATGAACTACACCTGTATGTCCTGTCGTACCTGTTCCACCTAGTCCAAATTCATCCATTACTGTTTTTCCAACACAAACAGCTCCAGCACTTTTTAGTTTTTCATAAATTGTCGCATCATAAACTGGAACATAATCTTTTAAAGTATTTGAAGAACCCGTAGTTAAAATACCTTTAGTTGAAATATTATCCTTTAATGCATAAGGAATATTTTTTAAAACTCCTTCATTAGCTTTTACAGGATCTAAAATCGTCACAAACGAATTACATTTTTCTTGGTTTTTATGGACATTTTCCATTGTAACTTGAAATAAATCATCCGAAGTTATTTTACCACTTTGATAATCATTTAAAATAGCTTTAATATAGCTTTTCATTCGCCCACCACCTTTGGCACAATAATCGAAGTTAAATTTTTATGTCCAGCATTTTGTAATACATCTTCTTGAGATAATTCTTCTATATTATCATCTTCTCGTAAATCGCTGATTGAAAATTCAATTTCAAACGGATGAGTCATAACATCTACTTTTTCAATATCCGCTATTTTATTAATTTTGTTCATATTCCGATCGATTTCTTCAAATTCATCTAAAACCATTTGATTTTCTTCTTCGCTTAAATCAAATAATAATTTATCAGCTAATTCATTAACCATTTCTTTTGTAAAACGACTCATATATCCTCCTTTAAAAATCACAATTTCCTGGCGTTCTTGGATAAGCAATAACATCGCGAATATTATCGACTCCAGTTAAATAAATTAATAATCGCTCAAAGCCCATTCCAAATCCTGAATGAACAACAGATCCAAAACGACGTAAATTTAAATACCATTCCATCTCCGTCTTATCCATATTTAATTCATCCATCCGAGAAACTAATTTTTCATAATCCGCTTCACGCTCACTACCACCCATTAATTCTCCAACACCAGGAACTTCTAAATCGGCAGCAGCTACTGTTCCATCGTCATTCTGTTTCATATAAAAAGCTTTTATATCTCTTGGCCAGTCCGTAATAAAAACAGGGCCATCAAAATATTCGGTAATAAATTTTTCGTGCTCTTTTGCAATATCTTCGCCATAAACTGGTTCAAATTCCCATTTAATATTAGCTTCTTTTAAAATGGTAATAACATCATGATGTTTAATGCGTGTAAATTGGCTTTTTGTTAATTTTTCTAATTTATCCACTAATCCTTTTTCAACAAAACGATCTAAAAAAGCCAACTCATCTTTTGCATGATCTAAAACATATCGCACAATAAACTTAAGCATCTCTTCTTGAATATCCATTATTCCAGTCAAATCACAAAAAGCTACTTCTGGTTCAATCATCCAAAACTCAGCCGCATGGGTTTTAGTATTTGAATTCTCTGCGCGAAATGTTGGTCCAAAAGTATAAATCTTCGAAAATGCACTAGCAAAAGTTTCTCCTTGTAATTGTCCAGAAACGGTAAGTCCCGCTTTTTTTCCAAAGAAATCCTTTTTATAATCTACATCACCTTTTATTTTATCAAGAGGCAAAGTAGTTACTTGAAACATTTCTCCAGCTCCTTCACAATCACTAGCAGTAATTAAAGGAGCATGTAAATAAACATAACCACGTTCTTGAAAATACGTATGAATTGCCATCGCTGCTAAACTACGAATACGAAATACAGCTTGAAAAATATTTGCTCTAGGACGTAAATAAGCAATACTTCTTAAAAATTCCATTGAATGAGGTTTAGGTTGAAGAGGATAATCCTCTTTACAATCACCAAGTAATGTAAAACGGCAAATTTTTAATTCATAATTTTGACCAGCACCACTAGATTCTTGTAAAATTCCTGTAACTTCTATAGCAGCTCCTACACGTAAACTAGCAATTTCTGAAAACGCTTCACTATCCTTATCATAAACCAGTTGCAAATGTTGAAAAATCGTTCCATCAGAAAAATCAATAAAACCAAAATCTTTTTGACGACGATGATTACGAATCCACCCATGCAAAGTAATTTCACTACCTAAATGTTTTTGAACATCTTCCATTAATTCTCTTAAATACATACAATCACCCTTTCTCACAAAATCAATTAATTAACTATATATTGTTATGGATTAAGTC
>JAAWDB010000002.1 GCA_022793555.1 Bacilli bacterium | reverse complement strand
ATTATAAAAGAGAATTAGATAGTCATATGATGAAGAATACAGAATGGGGGTCTGTCGCATACTTACAACATAGTAGATATGGAAGTATGGATGATATAGTTATGAATAATCATAATGAACGATGTACTGGATATTCTACAGTCATTTTCCCATCTTGTGGGTCATCCGACACTAGTCTTTCTTGTAATCCATTTGGTAATACAGAAGATATTACAAAACCATGGAATACCGAAGTAGGCTATTTAGCAAGTACAACCGGAAACATCAGCGGTATTTATGACATGAGTGGAGGAGCTTATGAATATGTCATGGGTGTTATGACAGATAAAGAAGGAAAGCCAATTAGTGGAAAAAATAATTTGAAAAATTCAGGGTTTAATGGACCTTTTAGCTGTCCTACATGTGATGGTCAAAATACTTTATCTTTAACGACTGGAGTAAATTTTCCAAGTTCAAAATATTATGATTTGTATGTTTATGGTGAAGAAGATGAAATTTATAATCGTCGAATTCTAGGAGATGCGACAGGAGAGATGGGGCCTTATAATTATATTCAGTATGAACATAATAGAAGACAGGCAAGTTCATGGTATGCCGATGAGGCCTGGTTTTTAGATACATGGGGACCTTGGCTAATACGAGGTGGAGCATATTTAAGTGGTTTGGATTCTGGCATTTTTGCGTTTAATCACCATGCTGGAGCAGCTGAAAATACATTTGCTTTTCGTTTGGTTTTGGGATTTTGAAATATTAAGATTTATTCAAAGCTGTTAACATTAAATGAATCATAGAGTGTCAATTAATGTCAAAAATACTGTTAAGTTATTTTCATTTTCTGCTCTTTTTAGTATTCTAAAATAGAAAGAAGAAGGTGAAGAAAATGGAGTTAAAACTTCGTTTAGCAACTAGAGATGACGTTAAAGAAATTATTGATGTTTGTAATATTTGTTTTGATGAACATACAGATTATGAAAAAGCATTGAAAGTATTCGATGCAACTTCCAAAGATCCTAATCAACTTTATATTATAGGAATTTGTGATAATAAAATTGTAGCACATACTAAAATCACAATTATTCCAACTATGTTTGATGGCATGGATACTTATGCAATTTTAAATCATGTTTGTGTTTTACCAGAATATCGAAGACATCATTTTGCTAAATATATGATAAAAGCGATTAAAGATATCTGTAAAGATCGAGGATGTTGTGCTATAAAATTATGGTCTCGTAATTTTAGACAACCAGCACATCAATGTTATTTAAATGCAGGTTTTGAGATTTTGGATGCTAAATTTTTTGAATTGCATCTTTAAACTAAGGGGGATTTATGAAAATATCTAATGTTTATATAGGTGGCTGGTTTCAAAGAACTATGCTTCAATTAACAGAAGTTTATGATTTTTTAAGGGATGCTAGAACACAGTTGGATTTGGATCCTGAGAAATTAAAGGAATTACGTAAAAATTTAGGAATTGGTATGGTTGATTATGGTGTAGATGGAGAAGAGTTTTTGTCTTTCACAACAAACGTTAATATTTCAGTTAAAATTTATGAAGATGGTTTAATTATTTTAAATAATCTTGATGTAAGTGTAGATACTTTGTTTGCTGATTTAGATGAGTTAACAGATTATTATGAGCAAAAATTATCTCCAGCAATTAATTATTTATTTAGCCTGGGAGCTCCCGTTCCAAAAGAACTGGCAAATATATCTACCGTTTTTCCTTATTTTATTGTATGTGAGAATGCAACAAAAGATCAAATTTCAGATCTTTTAACAAGAACTGAAAAGCAAAAATATTTTGAATTTGAAAATAAAAGTTACGATGTAATTAGAGGAGATAAGTATTATTTTATTAATAATAAAACGCAATCTTCTCATAGTATTGAAAAATATATTGAATCTCAAGTTTTTATTCGAGAGTTTAAAGGCCAAATGCATCGTTATTTAAATATGCATCGTATAATATGGGAAAAGATTGATCGTGTTAAAGAACAAGCAAATGTTAAAGGATCTGATATTGTAAAATTTAGTTCAACTTTAGAGGGATATGCTAAAACGGTTAATTTAATTGATGGAAGAATTAATCAAATGGGTACTTATATTTCAACTCGTGAGAAGATTTCTAAAAGTGATCCAGGACTTTCTGAATTTTTAGCTATATCTGGTTATCGTTTTGAAACTTTAAAGGATACGTTAGATTATATTAAATATTTATGGGATATGACGCAAACTTATTTAACTAGTGCCCAAAAGCTATTTTCTTCATTAAAGTCTGATGTAACTAGTAGATCAATTAATAGTTTAACTATTGTTACAAGTATGAGTGCTGGTGCTTCAATTATCGGTCTTCTTACAAAGTCTGAACCTAAGTTTACGATATTTGGCGTGATTTACTTCTTTATTTTAGCTATTTTAGGTTGGAGTGTAACGAAAGTTATGAGTTATGTTTCGAATAATCGAAAGTATAAAATATCTGATATATCTTATGATAAAGATATTAAATAAAAAAGTCATATTTTGAAGAAAGAATAGAGAGTTCTTTCTTTTTTTTTCGGATCTTGTTATACTTTAAGTGGTGATTGTATGAAAAATGTAACGTTTCGCCGTTTCGGTGCTTATTTAATTGATTTAGTAATAATTTCTTTAGTAGGTGTAGGACTTTCTTATATACCATTTTTACAAGAGAGTGAAAAAGAATATGAAGTGATATATCAAGAAATTGTTGATATGTATGAATCTTATACTAATAATGAAATTACAATGAATGAATATCAAGAAAAGTATACTTCTATGTCTTATGATTTGAATCGTTCTAATTATCTTTATACTATTATACAACTGGTAATTATTATTCTTTATTTTACTTTTGTGCCCTTTTTTATGCATGGTCAAACTTTTGGAAAAAAAGTTATGAAGATTCAAGTGAAATCATCAAATGATCAAGAAAGTGTTGGGGTAATTTCTTATTTTTTGCGCTCTATTATTCAAAATAATATTTTGATTACGGTGGCTCAATTGGTTATTTTATTTACTTTTACGAAAGATAATTATTATATGATTTACAATAATGTAAATATGGTTGGTTATGTTTTACTTTATTTTATTGTTTTCTTAGTTTTAGTGCGAAAAGATTCTCGTGGTCTTCATGATTTACTTGCTGGAACACAAGTTGTTTTCGTTTCTTATGGGGAAGAGCAAGATATTAGAAAAGAGGATAAAGAAGAATCGAATTCATTAGAGCTTTCAGAAGAAAAAGAAGTAAGTGATGAAAAGAAAAACACAAAGCCAAAAAAGAAAGGGAATTCTACTAAGAAAAAGGAAGAAAAAGAAATCAAAAAGAATACGAAAAAAAGCACAAAACCGCAAGCTAAAAGTTAAGTTTTGTGCCTTTTTTATGATGTTCAATATTCGTATGATAAAATTGTTTTAAAGCTTTATATAAGTAGTAGCAATCTTTGGCTCCAACTGTTTCTACCGAGGAATGCATAGCGAGTTGGGCAAGTCCAATATCGATAGAGGTTGTACTTACGTGACGCAGGCTTAAACCAGATAAGGTACTTCCAGAAGTAGTATCATTTCTGTTGGTGCCATTTTGATAAGGTACTTTGGCGTTTTTACAGATGTTTTTAAAGATGGTGGAAGAAAGGGCAGTAGTAGTACTCATTGGTTCTTTTAATATGACGATGCCTTTATTTAGATAAATTTTATTGGTGATATCTGATAAATCAGGATGATTGGGATGAACTGCATGGGTATTGTCAGAACTTACAATAAAAGAGTTTGATAAGGAAGTTACAATATCCATTTGTAGGGATGCAGCTATTTTTTTTAAGGTATCAAGAAGAAAATTAGAATCTGCACCTTCCATTGTTAAAGAGCCAATTTCTTCACTATTAAAGGCACAAAATACATTTATATTGTTTTCTTGATGAGCCCATAGTAATCCTTTTAAAGCAGCAAAGGTACTTGTTAGGTTATCGATACGAGGGGATAGTAAAATATCTTTTTTTGCTCCGATAAGATAAGAATCTTCTTTTGTGTAAAGTAATAAATCATAATCATCAATTTGGCTTTTTGGAATTTTATATTTTTGGTGAATTAATTTTCTTATGATATCTGTGTCTTCTTCAAAATGAATAATGGGCAATAAATCAATTTGTGAATTGATATCTAGATTTGAATTAGCTTTGGCATTTTGATGGATGGCTACACTTGGTATGACAAGAAGTGGTTCTTCTAAATCAATAATTTTACTTTGATAAGTGTTTTCTTTTTGAACAATAATTTTTCCAGCTATGGAAAGAGGGCGATCTAACCATCCATAATTTAATAAACCACCATATGGGGCAATATTTAGTTTTAAATAACCATTTTCAAAGTTTTCATTTAATGGTTTTAAGGCTAGTGCTGGCGTGTCGGTGTGAGTAGTGACTATATTAAAATTATTCGGATTTTTACTTCCAATATGAAAAGCGATTAGTGAAGCATCGTTTCTGGTGATAAAGTATTTTCCTGGAGTGATATGCCATGGTTCGTTTTCGTGTAATTCCTTAAAATGACTATCTTTAAGTTGTTTTTTTATTTCATCAATGACGGTAAAACTACAAGTTCCTTT
>JAAWDB010000090.1 GCA_022793555.1 Bacilli bacterium | reverse complement strand
ACTATCACAATAAATACAACCAAAAGAACATCCTTTATAAAGATTCATATGATAATCAATACCAAACCATTTTTCACCTTGGTCAGATTTTGTCATGATTGTTCTGGTCTTTACATATTCCATGAAACCACCCAATTCATTCTAATTATAACAAATTTTTTGATAAAACTTAATATATTTTAATAGAATATTAGAAATAGATTATAAGTTTTGATATAATAAAAAAGAAAGAAGGGAAAAAATATGAATGACTTAGAAAAAAATAAAGGAGCTGGTTTAAAATATCTTTTATTTATCGGCATACCTGTAATTATTGTTCTTGGGGTTTTAGGAGCATATTATCAAATGACAAATCCAATGACAATTCTTACCAAAACCATAAATACCGCTTACAATCAAATTGATTCACTATTAATTGAAGTTCCCAAAGACTTCAATATAAACAATAATCCAGCATCAATAAAAGGAAATCTTTCCTTTACTACTGATCTAGAATTAAATGGATTAGAAGATTTCCAAAAGTACAATTACGATTTTAATATGGATCTAGATTTAAAAAATGAATTTGTTGCTGCAGGATTAAAAATGAAAGACAATGAAAAAACAATTATTAGTGGAAACTATTATCAAATTGGTAAAAATTCATTTCTAGAAAGTAAGGAACTATTTAATCAACTATTAAAACTAGAAGATCAAAATCTAGAATTTAATGAATTATTTAACTTTTCCGATCTTAATAATGAAAACCTAATTCAAATCGAAGATTCTAAATATCTATTAAAAAAGGTAAAAGAGAGTTTTGAAAATACTTTAAACAAAAAATATTTAACTAGAGAAAAAACAGATATTACCATTGATGGCAGACAAATAAAAACAACGAAAATTTCTTATTTATTTGACCAAGAAAATCAAGAAAGAACCTATAAAAAAATTGCAAATGATTTATCATCCGATTCAAAATCTTTAGAAATATTAGCTAAATTAACTAATTCTACGATTGAAGAAATAGAAAGTGATCTAAAAGAAGATATTTCTTACACAGATGATTATAGTATTGTATTATATACAGAAGGATGGAATCAAAATATTGTAAGAATTTCATTACTACAAAATAATATTGATCAACTTACATACATTAATTTTAAAGATAATCAAAGTATTCAATTTCAGAATGATATTTTAATTACGATAAAATCTTTAAATAAATCATTAATAGAATTTGATTATTCTGAAAAATCATCAAACATTAGTGGTACTATCAAAGTATCTACAAAAGAAAATAATGAAAATGAAACAAACAATACCATTTACTTTAAATTAAATAGCAGTGATTTCGATTTAGAAATTAATCTCGATCTAATGGCTACATTAAATAAAACGATTGAAAAACCTGACACTTCAAATGCAAAAGATATCACTAGTCTTACACCAAGTGAAATTGGAACAATCTTCGAAAATTTAGAAAATGCGTTAAAAGATACTTTTCTAATTGATCTAATCGAACAAAATATTATGTAAAAAAATAAATAAAACAATTCTTGCCGTTATTTTATATAACGGCATTTTTTTGTCCAAAATAAACTTTTTCTCAAATAAAAAAAGTAGCATGTTTTTTTAACACACCACTTTAGAGAATTCAAATTTAAGCTTTGATTTGATATTCTTCTTTCATACGGTTTCTATTTTCTTTCGTATACCCAACAAGCATTTTTTCATTCTTATTCATGATAGATTCCATAATTTCCTTATTTACTTCTTTGCTTTTTTTCGTATAACCAGGAAGTTGAGCAACTACATGACGTTTTTTATCTTCTGTATATAGAATAATACTTAATTGTGTATTAATACCATTATAACGATATTCATATTTATACATCCATAAAATATCATGGTATTTAAATGGTTTAAATCCTCCTGCAAAATCAATGACATAATTTTTCGTTAAAGCTAGCTTAGCATTTTTGTAATAGAAAGCATCATCTGCTTCTAATTCTTTATTAATCGTTTCCCATTCTTTTTCATCAAATTTTTTAATGGTTCGATTTAAACGAATTACTAAAATGATTTGAGCAATTGTCATAATAAATCCAACGAACCAACCAATTACACCTACTAATAATAAAATCACTTGAACATAATCAGTTTCTGTTTCATCTAGATAAATTAATCCAAAATAATCTCCAAATTCACTTGATGTTAATTTTTGATCTTTATCAACCGCTTCATTATAAGCATCAAGAGCTAATTTTTTAATATCAGATGGAATCTTTTTCGTTACACCTTTTACGGTTACATGATTTTCTGTAATCGAATCAACATCCAACTCTTTAAATGTTTTTTCACTTAAGAAACCAACATACATGTATTCCTCATCCATTAGAAAATAGAACTTACCAGAATTATCTCCAGGATAATAAGCAAATACATAAGGTTTCTCACTTACCTCTACATGAACAAGCTTATTTTCTGGCGATTCTCCAGCAGCCAAGATTTCATGTAATGATGTACTCTTTCGAAAATCATCCATGAAAACACTTAAAACCATAATTGCTGCAGCGCAAATTGCCACAATAATCCAAACCACTAAATTTGTTTTAGCTTTTTTCAAGATATCTTGAATTTGTTTTGATTTAACTTCTTTCATATAAACTCCTCTTTCCATTTAAAGTATAACACTTATTTCACAAGAAAAGAACGGAATTTTTACAAATTTTAAAAAAAGAACAGATTTACTGTCCTAATTTCTCACGTTCTTCTGCATAATACTTTGTTTCAAATTCGTTCCAAGATTTACTAAATTCATGATTTTGAAAAGCTTCTTTTAAACCTGTAATTTGTTTCAAACGGATTACCTCATCCATTTCCATTCCTAATTCAAAACATATTTTTTCATCCGACCACCCATAAGATGCTAACTCCAAAACAATATTACTCATATCTTTAATTTGATGCGTTCCTCGAGCTCTGTTATGGCGAATCGTTGAAGCCATTCGATTTGAGATATCTTTTTCAATCACTACGACTGGAATTTCTTTCAGATTAAAATAACGGCGAGCACAATAATAACGATGAAAACCATCAACAATAATATATTTATCTTTATCTGTATCATAATAACAAACAATCGGTTGTGTATAACCATCTTGTAATATCGATAACTTTAAAAGCTGTAGCTCAGGTCTTGCAACCTTATTTGGATTATAATCATTGGCTTCAATTTTTTTTAGTGGAACAAGTTTTACATTTAAAACCGGATAATCAATATTTACACGCATTGTTCCTCACCATGTATGAATGTCGTATAACTTCCCTTTTTTCCATTTTCAATATACCCTAAAGAAGACCAAAGTTCCATCTCTTCTTTCGAATTTGTCAAAATACGTATCCGCTCCGACTCATACATTTCTGTCATATACTTGGCAATATAAATCATATTATCCTTCGCTCTATAACTTGGTAAAATATAAAAATCCGTAAAAGTAGTTCCGTTTTGATTCATCACCACTCCACAAAACGCCGCTAAATCTTTTTTATCAAAAAATAAATACCATATCTTATCGCGATCATTAATTAAATAAGGTAACTCTCTCCGAAATATACGCTCCGCAAAAAATCTTCCCATATATCGGTAAAATTCTCCATTATTACAAGTTTCCATATATTCTTTTACTTCAAACATTTACTACACCTCTTTATTTTATCAACTCTTGCAAATCTCGCAAATCCTTATCATTTACCTCAGCATCAATTAGCTTTAAATGGCTATATTTTTTTTGAAGCTCAAACAACTTTTTAACATCATGTTGATTTTGACTAAAACTTAAACGTTTCATCCAAAAATCATTATGCTCTAAAGCTCTAGCAATTCGTCGCCAACTGGCAATTTTTTTGGCATTCTCCAATTTTTTATCCTCTTCATCACGAACTTCATCAATCGTAATTCCCTTTTTTCCTTCATACCATTTAAAAAAAGCCTTAATCTTATGATAATAATGATCTCGTAATTCTGGGACATATAGTCCAAGACTTTCTAATAAAAATACCGTGTACTCTTGCCAAGTCATTCCATTTGGTTTCTCTGTCTTTATCATTCCAAGCACACTAGTTCGACAATAAATATTTCCAAAATTCACACCATGTACACGTTGCAATACCCTTTCCCATGTCTCATATTCTAAAGCTCGAAACTGATCTAAACTTTTACGTTGATCATCTCCATAAGGTTGACATAAACGTTGTTCAGATAAAGGTACACCATTTTTATATAATTGCTCATAAATCTGATTATACTTTAAATCAAGACGAGCAACTGCAGTCCATATATCTGTCGTTTTCCAATCATATAACGGATAAAAATTATAAACATTCGTATCATTATTACGAATTTTAACTCGAGTGGTCCAATGAATCCCCTGATAAGTTACCTTGCTAAAATTAGTAATGGTTCGAAACCGATTTAAACTTTCATCACATCGTATTCCAATACCACACGCTGTATTACCGCCATGCTTTTTATTAAACCAATCTCCAAACCACAAAATAAACTGTTCAAATTCCATTCCTTTTTTAAACCAAGTCCATTCTGGGGGCATATTATCTTCGTTGATTACCCATTCATTATCAGGCATATCTCGAACCCAAATCTCTTGTTCTTCCTTATTCCAACAAGTCCATTTTGGTTGAATCACACTAACCGCATTACGAAGGGATATCGGTAAACAAATCCAATACCACCTTTCTAACACATCCCCTACTTCTTCAATCAGCAAACGAATATGATCGATAGTCATTTGATATTGAGCTTCAAAATCAACATACATAACACCAATTTTTTTATGATATTTACGGGCAACTTTTGCAGCAAGTTGTAACATAACACTACTATCTTTTCCACCACTAACAGAAAAATAAAAATTGTCAAAATGGGTAAAAATATACTCAAATCGTTCCATCGCAGCGGTATAAACATCCTTATCGATATAAACTTTTGGCATAAATCACCACCCATCTACAAAAAATTGGTAAATTTTTCCATAAAATTATTATATCAAAAAAAAAGAAATATGTAACAATTTATAGTTATATCTATAATTGCTAATATCTCCGAAACAAAAAAGAATATTTCTTTACTTAAATAATTCTCGAAATCGCTTGAGTAATTTCGTCATAAAATACCATTTCGTAAAACAACTAAAACTTTGACTAATCAAAATAATTCCTAACATAGTACTAATAGCTATGCTGGCAATCAAAGGATCCATTAAAGACATAATTCCTAAAATGATTAATAATATTCCAAATACTAATAACAACCACCAATTAGAAAAAGAAATTGCTTTAAAATTAAAAGATGAAATAACCCGTGTAAGTCCAACATAAATGACCCATACCGAAAAAATTATAGGAATCGTTAATGCCGTAATAAAATGATGAAATAAGCAAAATACACCAAAAAGAATTGCCATGATTCCTTCCATTAAAATCCATCCAGAATCTGTCATATTATGATGAATATTAATATAACCTATGATATCATTAATCCCTGAAATAATTAAAGCTATACCTAGTAAAATTGCCATTGATGACAAAGTTACCTCGGGATGAATTAAACAAAAAAAGCCCGAAACAAAAAATAATAATCCTGTACACAACCACAACCCATGAAACAAAATTTTTCTCATACCTGCTCCTTATAAAGGTTAAGTATACCCAAAATAAAAAAATCCACAAGCACATATTTAAAAAAATGTTGTTTTTTGAAATTTGTATAGTTATATCTATATAAAACTAATTAATAGTAATATCTCGAACCAACCCAAAAGAATATCCAAGACGTTTCATTTCTTTAATAAAACGATCCATTGCCTCATAATTACCTTTATTTTGAGGATGTATTAAATAAATTGCACCATTATGATAACGCTTCATTAATTCATTATAAGCATAATCTCCACTTACATTTCCATTCCAATCCAAATAATCGGCACTATAAAAAAAACTTTTATATCCCATATCTTTTACAATAGCTAAACTTCGCTCACTCCATTCACCCTTAGGTTCACGATATACCTTATCCATAATTTTACCTGTAATATCAAAATAAGCCTTTTCTAAATCCACAATCTCATTAACATATTTATCAAAATTTTCTCTTGTAGCTAATTCACTCATTTTTAAATGATGAGTCGTATGATTTCCTACCGAATGCCCAGAGTCTGCAATCTTACGAATTAAATCAGGATTTTTTAACATAAAACCTCGACATAAAAAGAAAGTAGCTTTGACTTCATTTTCATTTAAGACATCAACAATTTCATTAACAAAAGTTTGATTTCCCCCTTCATCAAAAGTAAGATATATTATTTTTTCATCGGGTCCAATAAAGGTCGCATTATATTGATTTAACAAATCATTCGAATATCCCCCACTTGGACGCGTTTGATTTTTTTTATTTGCACTCCACCAAGATTTTGGTTCATTACTAATCGCATCATATTCTTCTTTATAAACATAAGAAATGACTTTATCTAATATCACAAAACGTGATACACGAGCCGTTTCTCCTCTGGAATTAGTCACCGAATAAACAAGCTCATAAGTACCAGCAACATGATAATCAATCGTTCCATCTACTTGGACTTGTTCGGTAATATCCCCATCGACAGAATCAAGAGCTTGATACCCGGGTTCTTCATAAACCTCGTCAATGTTCATAATCGTATCACCATTTAAAGTGATTTTTAATTCACTGTGCCCATTAGATTCGGACTGAGCATTTAAAACCAAGCCTCCAACCACACAAAAAATTACCACAATTATCCCAATAAAAATTTTACGATTCATAACCTCCCCCTTTATAAAAACTATGAAAAAAGAAACACTTTCATGTTTCTAACTTTCTTCAAAAAATGTAAATACATCATGATAAACAATCTGATTATCTAATTCATTCAAAACTTCGTGAGCCATATTCGCATAAACTTTTTTAGTAATCTTTTTATAACCGGCTTTTTTCAAATAATGAACCGAACTTTCTAACCCTTTTTCATAACCTGTTACTGGATCTTCTGCCCCAGAAATACTAAGAATTGGTAAATCAGGATTTTGACACAAAAAATGAGAACATTTCGCTAATTCACGGTTTATTTTAAAAATAGAAATCATCGATGCAATAGGATAAGGATAAGTACAATATACATCTTTTCGATACTTATCTAATGCCTCTTTATTATTTACTACCCATGAATCATCTAGAAAGTTAGCAAATTTTTCAAGTAACTTACTATATCCATGACTCCCTCGAAAAAATTGGAGTATTTTTCCAACACCAATACCGTATTTACCCGCTCTAATATAATTAGCAGTTCCACTTAAAACTAATTTATCAATCTCACTATCATGTTTTTCCAAATATATTCGTGCAAACATTGACCCTAAAGAATGACCAAATAAATATATTTTAGTATTTGGATAACTCATTTTAATATAGTTTGTAAGCTCTACTTGATCATCAATAATACTCTGATAATCCGGCATATATCCAAGAGGATAATCGTCACTCACACTTTCACCATGACCACGATTATCACTTAATAGTACCGCATACCCTTGTTGATTCAAAAATTGGGCAAAGTCATAATAACGTTTACGATGTTCTTTCGCTCCATGAATAATTTGCACTACAGCTTTTGCATTTGTACGATGAAATAGTGTACAAGAAAGTTTCATTCCATCATGACAAGTGAAAATAAATTCCTTCATGCTAAATCCTCCGGTATTAAATGCTCTAAATAAGATAATATTTCTTCTTTTGAATAGTAATTCTTACTTTGTATCCACTTCATCCCAATTTGAAAAATTGCTCCCAAATAAAAATGTGTTACGAAATCAGCTGGTATTTTCCGTTTTTTATCATTACCATCATCATTCATTCGTTTCGTAATATCTTCTAATAACGTATCATAAATCATATCCATAGCAATACTATTTCGATTATTCACAATCAGCAAAGAATAAACATCTTTATGCTCTTCGATATGTAAAAATAAGATATAGAGACATTTCAAATAATATTCTTTCGAATTTGTAATCTCTTCATTTTTTAAAAGTTCTTCGGTTAAACCTGTTTTCAAATCTGAAAGCAAAGAACTAAGAAGTGCATATTTATCTTCAAAATGAGCATAAAAAGTAGAACGATTCGTCATCGCCTTTTTACAAATCTCTGAAACCTTAATTTCCTCAAACGGATGTTCACCCATTAAAAATAATAAAGATTCATAAAGATTTTTTTTCGTCTTCATTACTCTAAGATCCATATCATCACCCAAAGTCATTATATCAGAAATAATACACTTGTAAAGATATCAAACACTTGTTGTTAATTTATACATACGTTTTTAATAAATATGTTGTTTTTCCAACAAAGATAAAATTCTTGTAACTGCTATTTTAAAACAACGTGAATATAATAGGATGACGAAGGAGGAAATTATGAAAAAATGTGCAAACTGGATATCAAATCATAGTCTTCTAATCGTTATCGTTTCTTGTTTACTTTTAATTCCAGCCATCTATGGTTATAAAAATACTAAAATAAACTACGACATTCTATCTTATTTACCAGAAGATATTGAAACCATTAAAGGTCAAGAAATATTAACGAATGAATTTGATATCGGTTCATTTTCATTTATTTTAACAGATTCTAAAAATAATCAGAATTTGTTAAAACTTGAAGAAAAAATTAAAAAAATTGAAGGAGTAAACCAGGTTTTAAGTATTGCTGATCTAGCAGATGCAAGTATTCCGATTGAAATGTTGCCAGACGAAATCTTAAAAAAAGTTTACCAAGATGATAAAACATTAATCTTAGTAACTTTCCATACGGCAATTTCTGATGAAACAACAACGAATGCTATCGAAACACTTCGTAATATGGTCGAAGAAGAAACAATTAGTGGCATGAGTGCAATGGTATTAGACACCGCCAATATTTCGCAAAGTGAAATGAGTATCTATATTATTCTAGCCGTACTCTTATGTTTCATTGTCTTACTTATATCTACCGATTCATACTTAATTCCCTTATTTTTATTAGGTAATATTGGTTTTGCAATCCTTTATAATATGGGAACAAATATCTTTTTGGGACAAATATCTTACATTACACAAGCCATTACCGCAGTCTTACAACTAGGAGTAACCATGGACTTTTCCATATTTCTATATCACAAATATGAACAAGCCAAAGAAAAAGAAAAGGATAAATTAGGTGCAATGACTTTTGCTATTACTGAAACCTTTAATTCAGTCGTAGGTTCATCATTAACAACAATTGCTGGATTTCTCGCCTTATGCGCAATGAGCTTAGCTCTTGGAAGTGATATCGGCATTGTTATGGCCAAAGGCGTAGTTTGCGGCTTACTTTGTGTCTTAACGCTTTTCCCGGCCCTACTTCTAGTATTTGATAAATATATAGAAAAAACAAAACATAAAGTTTTTATGCCAAATTTTGAAAAACTACAAAACTTTGCCATAAAATATCATAAAATCACTATCGTTTTATTCTTAATTCTTAGCATCCCAGCTATTATAGGAAATAATAATGTCGAAGTTTATTATAAATTAGATGAATCACTACCAGAAAACTTACCAAGTCGCGTTGCTAACACCGAATTAGCTGAAAAATTTGATATTGTTTCACCCAATATTATTCTTATTGACAAAAACATCACGATGGCAGATCAGAATAAGTTAATTGAAGAACTAAAAAATATTGAAGGGATGAATGAAGTTTTAGCTCCATCTTCCATTGAAAGTATTGGATTACCTCTTGATATATTACCGACACAAATTACCAGTATCTTTGAAAATGAAGAATACAAATTGTTATTAATTAATTCTAAATATCCTGCCGCTAGTAATGAATTAAATAATCAAATTGAAGAAATTGCTAAAATTACAAAAAAGTATGATCCCAATGCAATCGTAGCAGGTGAAGGTGCATTAACCAAAGACTTAGTTCAAATCGCCGATCATGATTTTAAAATGGTTAATTATATTTCAATCATAATTATCTTTATCTTAATGCTATTTGTTTTAAAATCAATCAGTTTACCTATCATTTTAGTAATTGTTATTGAATTTGCAATATTTATGAATATGGCAATTGCTTATTTTACAGGAACTACCCTTCCCTTTATTGCATCAATCGTTGTAGGAACCATTCAGCTTGGAGCAACGATCGATTACGCGATTTTAATGTCTACAACCTATTTAGGAGAAAGAAAGCAAAAAAGGAAGGAGCAAGCCATGAAAAAAACACTAAAAAAGACCATTCCATCAATTATCGTCTCAGCCCTATGTTTCTTTGCTGCGACCTTTGGTGTTGCTGCTTACTCTAAAATTGACATGATTGGATCAATTTGTGACCTATTATCAAGAGGAGCAATAATAAGCATGTTTGTAGTTTCCCTACTACTTCCCGCTTTATTATTAATCTTTGACAAAATAATTTTAAAAACCACAATTGGTATGAAAGAAGGAATAAAATGACAAAGAAAAAATTACTAACTTTAACACTTATTACAGGACTAACCTTAAGTCCCCTATCCGTTTCTGCTATGGAAAAAACAGAAACCGTATACTCTAATTTAAACCCCGATGGTTCAACCTATAAAACAGTAGTATCAAGTCACTTATCTTGGTTAGATGAAGGTAATATCGAAGATGAAAGTGAATTAAAAGAAATTTTAAATATTAATGGTGACGAAGAATTTAGCCAAAAAGAAAATAAATTATCATGGAAATCCCTTGGCAAAGACATCTTTTATCAAGGAAAAACTGAAAAACCACAACCGATCAAAACGGAGATTAAATACTTTTTAAATGATGAAGAAAAAAGTAGCGAAGAAATGCTAGGAAAAGAAGGAAATGTAAGAATTGAATTTACCTTTCAAAATGATTTAAAAAATCTTGTACCAATCAATGGCATCAGCACCGAACTCTACACCCCTTTTGTAACAACACTTGGAACAATGATTGATAGTAAAAACAACAAAAACATAAAAATTACTAATGGAAAAGTTATCAGTACTGGAACACGCAATATGGTTGTTGGATTAGCATCACCAGGGTTATATGAAAGTCTTGGTTTAAAAGAATTAAAAGATTTAAATAAAATCACATTATCTTATGAAACCACCAATTTTTCAATGAATAGTATCTATATCGTTTCTACACCAAAATTTTTAGAAGAAAGCGATTTAAAAATTTTTGATAAAATGGATGCCTTATATTATGACATGCAAGAACTACAAAAAAACATGGATAAATTAGAACAAGGCATTAAAGATTTAGAAAAAGGAACAATTGCATTAAGTAGTGGTTCGAATGAATTAGTTACTGGATTAAAAAGTGCAAATAATGCATTAGAACAACTAAAAAATGGCGCAACTTCTCTAGATAACGGATTAAAACAAATCCTAAGTTCTCTAAACAATGCCGAAAAAGAACTTTCAAAAATGAATCTCACAGAAAGTCTAACTCAACTAACCACACTAAAAAAACAAAATTCAAATACCATCAATCTGCTTACTACCAAAACCGGGATGTCTTTCGAAAGTCTAGCAAATTTCTATATTCAAAACAATTTAGCAAACTATAACGGTAATGATGAAACCTTAAAAAGTCTAAAATCAGCTTATGAACTCGCTTACCTCTTACAAATGAATAACCAAGCCATCGATACGACTATCGAAAGTTTAAAAAACATAAATACCCAATTAAGTACTTTAATGACTACTTTAAAAAAAGCCATTACTAGCGCATCAAATGGTGCATCCACTTTATCAAGTGGTCTAAATGAACTAAAAAATGGTATCAACAAGATTTATAACGGAGCTATCACTTTAAATAATGGAGTTAATGAATTAAATAAAGGTGCAAACTCGCTTAGTAAAGGTGCTTCTGCATTTAATAAGCAAGGAATTAATAAGCTAAATAATTACGTAAAAACCGTAAAAAACTATACGAATAAACTAGAAGCATTATTAACTTTAAGTGAAGACTATAAAGGATTTGCTTCAAAAAATACCAATACCGTAAACTTTGTTTCTACCGTTAAATCAGGAAAGATAAATTACAAAAGACCGTAGTTTATCTTTTTTTAATTACTTAAAATCGCAATCAGTTCACGATAAACTTGATCAATAATCTGTTGGTCAAAAGCATCAAGATTAATATGAATTCCTTTATTTTCTAATTGAACCATAAATTCGATACAAGCATTTGTATAGGGAAATTGCTCCTCGTTTTCACTTAACTCTTCAATTAAAATATTTTCAAAATCTTGAATAACTTCAATAATAAATGATTTTATAACTTCTTTTTTCATACTACCTCTTACCTTTTTTTACTCCCCTCTTTATTCTTATTTTATAGAAAAAATACAAAAAGTCAACAATGAGTTGCAAAAAAGCAATAAATAATGTAAATTATGCAAACATAGTATTTTCCTTTTTAAACCGTGATAAAAAACCTGTAGCATCTACAATCATTTCTTGAAACTCTTGTTCCATATCTAATCCATGAAAGTTAGCAATTTGAAATGTAATCGAAAATAACAAAAAAAGACGATTTTTAATAAAAGAATCGATTGAATCATACCCTTTTCTAGGTTTCAAAAAACGATAACCATATTTCTCCATAATAGATTCATTCAATTGTCCAAAAATAATTGGCAAACTCATCCAATTCATTTCCAATACATTTTGAAAATTTCTAATTTCAAAAAAATCAATATTCATACTATGTGCCAAAGCAATAAGTTGTAAAAGTACATCAGAAAGTTCATCACCTAAATTATTAAAAACTCGACCCTTTTCTGAAACTTCTTCATTATGATAAATAATATTATAAATTTGACCAATTTGAACTCCTAATTCATTTAAAATAACAAGTGGTCCCCAATTTTTATCCCTTGTTTCTGAAAATGCCTCACTTAAAATAAGAGCATGCTCATAAAATCTATTTAAAAAAGAAAGAATCATATTTTTACCTCCTTTAATACACATGGTTCTCCATGAAAAGCATCATACTTCACATCTCCCTTTTGATTCATATATACTTGAATACCAAGCATATGCGATAAATAAATATAATCTTGCGTTTTTAATGGCTCACCAAATAATTCTAAAGTATTATTTTTATGAATTTGAAAACGATAAGACGCTGTAATTCCTATTTTTTTCAAATAATATTCTAATTGATCTTTCATGGGCTTTCTTTTCATATAAAAAGCCTTTCGACATCTCATTTGCTGTTTAGTGCTACAATGACTTCTCTTACATTCCTGGGACTTATAATACATCCTGCAAGGACGATTTAAAAGGGCCGAATAAGCACAAGTATTTAAACGATAGAAAAATTGAGAATGATGATAATTTTTATAAAAATAATTCCAAGCAGACTCTGGCCAAACCGAAGAATATCCTGAAAAATCAAAATTCTTAAAATCTTTAAAAAATTGCATATAATTCGCCCTTTTACCATCTAGCATAAGTCCCGTAACCACTGAAAAAGGAGTATACAGATGAACATAGTCAAGTACTTCTTGAATTTTTTGAGGCTCTGAATTTTGAGGAATTAATGGTCGATAATAATGAATTACAGGTATTCCATATTCTTTTAAATGCTCAAAATTTTCACGTAGTTGTTGATGATTAACATTCGGTTCAACCAAATTATCTAACCCAGAATAACTAAGATACACTACAATTGTATAACCAGATTGAATCATTTCCTGAAACCGTTTTAAAACATTAAAAGGAATAAAACACTTTGTAATGACTACTAAATCATTTTTTATTTGTTTCTCTATAATTAAATCTAAGGTTCTCATGAAATAATTAATATTTTCTTGATTCAAAAAAATATCCGTATTAGGATATAAACAAACAGGTAAATTCTCATCATAATAACGAAAATGAAGTAATTCAAAAATAACCTCTTCCGGTGTCGCATAATAATGAGGAAAAGAACAATTTTTCTTTATTCCCATAAAGCAATATTTACATGTATTCGTACATCCCACTATTGAATTAAGAGCTAACCAACTGTTATGTAGTTCCACATTACATCTTTTTTTATTATTCATTTAATTCATCGCCAAACTTTCTAATTTTAGGGCAAAAAAAAACCATTCCTTTGAATGATAGTTTTTTAATACATATCTAATAATTCTTGAACAATCGGTGTAACATTATCTTCCTGATAAGCAATAATAACATCACAAGGACAATCAAGATCAATAACTTTTAATTCTGGATAATCCTTAATAGATTCCTTTAACGCAAAGCCTATTCCAAATCCCTTTTGAACATAAGAAATCATTTGATCAAAAGTTTCTACCTCATAAGTATTCTTCCAAACAAGATTATTTTTTTGTACATATTGATTTATTGCTTCCCTCTCATCCGTTCCATTTACTAACATAATACAGGTTACGTTAGAATAGTCTAAAAAAGAATACTTTAGTGGATGGTACACAAAACAATAATTAGACTGAAACAAAGTTTTCCACTTAACATTTGAAGGAATTTGCACAACATCTACTCTTGTCTTACAAAGAACAAAATCAATAGAATATTGTAACAACTCTTTAAATAATTGATCATAAGGACCATTTTTTATTTTAAAACTAATGACGGGATTTTTCTGACTAAATTGCTGTAGTTTTTCTTGTAACAAAAATTGTTCTAAATCGTTTTGAATACCTAATGTAATTTTAATATTCATCGAATTATTTTTCTCAACTAATAATATCTCATTATATATTTTCTCATATTTCTCAAAAAAATATTGACCAGATTCTGTTAATCTTGTTTCTTTGGTTTTAGAATCTAATATGACTAATTTCGTTTGCAAATTTTCTTCAAGTTGTTTAATATGACGTGAAACATAACTAGTATCTACCCCTAGTTTATGACTTGCTTCAGTCATATTACGTGATTGACCTAATACAGCAAAGGTACGAATATAATCTAAATTCATTTTCTTTGAATTTAATGGCATCTTTACACCTCCGAAAAAAGAATAAAATCTAAATACATTATATCAAAAAAAATCTTCCTATGAAGACCTTTTACTACTTTGTATATTTTAAAAATTGAAATTCAAAATACATTTTAACTAAACAACTTTTTTTAATCTTTTGTAAAGTCATTCTACTAATTCCTAATTTATCACTGATAAAATCTTCGGAACGATGCCCAAAAAAAGAATCAACCAAATAAACGGCTTCCTGATTCGATAGTTTAGTAGCGAGCATTAAAACAGCTTGATAAAAACGTTCCAGCCATAAATATTGATCCATATGACTACTAACAAAATTACCAATGGGATCATGATTTTTACTACTTGATTGAATACAAACATCGCTTTGAATCGATTTCGTATAATATAAATAAGAAAAAGGATAAGAATACTTAATCTCTTTAAATTGTTCAAATAATAAATTTAAATCTTTTCTTAAATTTTTATGATAATATTGATTCACGATTGATTCTTGAAGTAAATCAGAATAATCTTGATATTTCTCACAAGTTTTTAAAACTTCATTCGGTAATTCTAATAAATCATTTAATGTTAATGAATCCGTCATTAATATCACCACCAAAATCCCCAATTAATTTTCTAACTATAATAATTGGAAAATTATGGAAAGTCAAACAAAAAATGAACTTATTGCCAGAATAAATCCATTTTACCCTATTATATTCATACATTTGCTAATGTCGAGTCTAAATTATGTATATTTTTTGTATAATTTTTGTAATATTTTTATACGATAATATGTTGAATACAATATTGAAATAATGATTTCGCATTTTTTCGTAATAAAACACCTTTTAGTTTCAAATAATACATATCTGCTTGAAACGCCGAAGAAAAACTTTTATAAAATAACATACTTGCAATTTCGTTTTGATTCGAGATATAAATATATATTTCCTTTTTTTTGGAAGATAATACCTCATTCATAACTACTCCAGCAGTAAAACTTTCATAGTTTTTATAAAATTGCTTCATTAGTTTTTTCTTTTCATCACTTTTTTCAAGCACAACAAATTTTTTGATATTGGCTAAATCGAAAAAGTATTCAGAAAAATGATAAGATTGTTTTTGCATTTTTAATTTCAAGTTTTTATCTAACAAATCAATCATATAGCCAAAATCTTTTAAATTAGATTTTTTCGTTAAATAGAGAAATTGTTTTAAATATTGAAGACAAGACTTTTCTAAAACATCATGATTTGAAAAAGATTTTTCTCTTAAGTATAAATCATTTAAACGAATTAATTCTTCTTGTTTTTCAGAGAGTAAGTCAGGATTTCGATAAATATGAATATCAAACTTCGATGGTTCCTGAATAATAATTTGAATTTTCATAATAGAACCGATATGAATCCATATGGAAGACATTTCTTTAAAATGATTTGCAGAATGATTTGATAGTATTTCAAAACGATAATCAGCGACACTAACGACTTTCTTCCTTTTATTATAAAACTGAATAACTTTAGCATAACTATCATTTAAATAATGCTCATTTTTATTAATAGATAAACGTTGATCAAAGATTTTACTTTTTCGAATACGTTGATCATCAAAGAGATTAGCATTCATTTTTATAATATCATTTAAAAGATAAAAATAATGCATCCGTGTAGATTCTAACAAATTCGTATTTGCCAAAACTGAATTTATACCAAAATAAGTTACAGGAATGCGATAAGTATTTATAGTTTCTTTAAGTAAATTCTTGATATATTGATACCCCAAATGAAAATCATAAGAATTCATAATGAAAAAACGTGAAGATGAATGAGTCATTATTTTTTTATATTCTTTGGTAAACGGTAAAAGGTGAGAAAAATCGAAAGAATTAGAACAAAACAACATAGGATAATTCTCTTTTAAAATGAATTCACTAAACAAATGACAGTTTTCGCAGAATGGAGATAAAATGAAATGAGAAACATTAAGAACATTACAAACAGCAACTAAATTACTATAGATTTCTTTTGAAAATGTTTTTTTCTTTTTAAAGCGATCCGAAATTGAAAATACTTTCGTATGACAATATCCATTTTCTTGTAAAAATTGATTGGTTTTAAAATAATCAGACTCAAAACAAATAACCAAAGCAATACAAAAATGATGTTCTTTTAAGAAATCGAAAAAAGAAAATTGCATTAAGGAAGAACTTCCAATAAAAGCAATACGTATAGATTTCTTTGATAACTTAGGACGAATCGTATTTAATTGTGATGTGATATATTGCTCTTTATTCACGTCAATCTCCCCCATATAAAAAATTATATAAGAAATATGATTTAAAGTGAAATAATAAGATTTATGGGTAGATATCAAAAATTTTTATAACAAAAAAAATTCTAAAAATCAATATCACTAAGATTACTAATTAATTGAATAAACTTAGAAGTGATAGGATTAAAAGAATTCTTTGAATAAATAAAACCAAAACACACTTTAGGTAATTCACTATGAACATTGATAGGTACTAATTCCGTTTTATCAATTTCTTCCTTAATAAAATAACCGATAGAATCGCTTCTCAAAACAAATTCTAAAGCAAATTTCCAATCTTGAAATTCGACTTGCGATTGTAAGACTAAATTTCTTTCCTGTAAATAATCATCTAAAAATTGTCTTCGTCTGGAAGGACCAGGTAAAACTAAATCATAATTAGTTAAATCTTTAACAGTAATATTAGATAAATCATGAGAATTGAAGAAATCTTTCGAACAAGCAAAACAAGTATCAAATTTTCCAAATGTTTTCACAATCAAATCAGAACCTGCAAAATAATCAGCGTTTGGTAAATAATCAATTAATATATCAATTTTATGAGTACTCAAAAGATGCTTCAACATTTCAGGACTATTCATATCAATAATAATTTTAACCTTAGGAAATTTTTGATGAAAAAGACTTAAATACTTCCCTAAGTAGGAATCAACGACATTACGCGTCACTCCAACAATTAAACTTCCTTCCGTTTCTTCATCAGAGACTTCTTGATCATTACAACAAAAAGAGCAAAAAATAGAATCCAATCGTTTATAAAGTTTTTCACCTTCTAAAGTTAACTCTACACCTTTATTAGTTCGTGAAAACAAAGGAATCTTAATTTCTTCTTCCAATAAACGAATATTTTTAGATAAAGTCGGCTGCGCAATATGATAAATTAGCGATGCCTGCGTAATATTTCCTTCCCTTGCTACAATATAAAAATCATAATATAATGGCAAAAGATTCCTCAAATCCATAAATATCAACCCCTGAAAATTGCTAATATTATACCAAAAAAAAGGAAAAAGTCAAATTTTTCCATTATTCACCATAAAATATAATCATTTAAAACAAATTATCAATCTTCTTTTTTCCTAGATAAACGAGAAATTTGTGAATTTAAACTATCATATTTCCATTCAAGATCACCAAGATCCATAAGTACACCCTTAACAATCATTTTGATAATTACATACATTCGATAAATATCAATACGATTTTGTTCATAAGTATTTAATTCTTTATGATTATATCCTTTTAAAAAAGATGCACTTGGATCCCCTTTAATTGGATGAAAGCAAAAAGTCATGATTTCATCACAAATATACATATCAGATAAATCAATTAAGCTTGCTACCTCATTTCCAGATACTAAAATATTACCATCCCACATATCAGTATGACTTAACCGAGGAGCAGAAACGTTAATAAGACTTTTTTTATATCGTTCCAAAATTGCTCGTACATCAGAATAAATCTTACTATCAAAACAATTAAATTTCGATGCATCATTTAATATACTTTCAAATAAATGAGATACAAAATCATAATTATTGGAAAATTTCAAATCAGGAGCACTTGGCAAAAAATAATAATTTGGTTTAAAAGAAGAAATTTGATAAGCTAACTCTCCTAATTGATAATCGATACTTTCTACATCTCTTTTTGACATTTGTTTTTTAAAAGAAAAATAATTAACCCCTGGAACATAATCCATAAAAATATAAGGAAAAGAAACGACTTCACAAGAATCATCAAAATAAAGAAATTCTGGGGAAGGAATATTTTGACTATTTAAAAATTCAAGCATTTTAGCTTCCCACCACATTAAGTTACGATCTACTGTAGTTAGTTTTGATAAATCCTGTGTATCTGCTTTCAATACTACTTTATGATTACCATTATTAATTAGATAAACTTCATTTGTGAATCCTCCATCTAATTTTTTTATATCAAATAAAATTAACTTTTTATGAAATGCTTTTTCATACATTTTTTGAATATCTTTTACATTTAACTTTTGCATTTTTTAATCCTCTCTCCCTTTACTATGTGATCTACTAAAATCAACTTTTTTGAATTGAACCTTGTTCAAAAATTGTTCCCAATATATCAAACACTCTTGTTTCAAAATGCCCATCATAATTAAATCTTCCATTATTTGCATAACGTTATCAAAATCACGAAATACAGATATGTCATTAACACTTATCAACAATTCTAATAAACGATTTACCACCAAATGTATTTCTTGCTGAAATTCATTTGAAAGAATTAGCTTTTTTTTATAATCACGCATAAAATGTTTTAAAATATGGGCTAAACTATTATATAAAACAATATCCGCATTAACTTGATAATCATTTCCTAACAATTTAATCTGATTTCTCATATTTTCTCCCCAATTTTGAAGAGTAAATATTTTATCAGAAATCTTCTTTCTCGTTAAAGATGTTGATTGTCTTTCTATATAATGATATAAAAAATCATTAATGACTACAAAGCGTTTATGAGCTAAGCATAATCTTAAAGTATAATCGGCTTCTTCTCTAATACAATTAGGATCAAATAAAAAATCACTAATCTCAGATAATTTATATAACTTATTCCACGGAGTTATCTTTATATTTCCATGTGTATAAGCATATATTAAATCACTTGTTTCCTGAATTACAAATTGATCTTTTCGTTTAGAATCAATTGTGATAATACTTCCATTAACTTTATGAACATACATACCACACTCACATATATCAGCCTGATTTATTAAAGAGGCTTCTAACAACGTTTCTATCATAGAGGGCTCAACATAATCATCTGAATCTAAAAAAGCAATATATGATCCAGTTGCTAACTTCATTCCTTTATTTCTAGTTCTAGATAACCCCATATTTTCCTGATGAATTACACGAATACGATGATCCTTTTGAGCAAAGAAATTACATATTTTTAAAGAACGATCTGT
>JAAWDB010000007.1 GCA_022793555.1 Bacilli bacterium | reverse complement strand
TGGCGTTCCATCTGGAATAGCATATATATCTCCAGTAAATTTAAAATTTTTTAAATATTTAATAAATTCTTCTGAGTATCCTTTTCTTCTAAAATAATCTAAAGCTTGTTCATCAAATTTAAAATTTTGAATAAATGGAATAACTTTATCAAGTCCAGCCATAATTGCATATCCCCCACCATTAGGGATTTTTCTAAAGAAGACATCAAATACAGCTTCCTCATTTTGTTTATTATTCATAAAATATCCATTTGCCATTGTCATTTCATATTCATCTGTCATTGTTGTATAATTTCTTGGTAATCTTTCATAACCATTATATATTTTCATA
The DNA here is from genome assembly GCA_022793555.1 of Bacilli bacterium. GTDB lineage: Bacteria > Bacillota_I > Bacilli_A > RF39 > UBA660 > MGBC162267. Next base: position 6,053 of record JAAWDB010000007.1, on the reverse strand, counting down.
TTTTTCCTTCCTATCTTCTAAGACCTAAAGTCTTTTCTTTTGCTTCTAATTCTTCGTAATTTTCAACAACATGAATTCCAGCTTGAGCCATTACTTTGTATGCTATATCTAACCATTCTTGTCTATTATGACCTGGTGCATCAAAAGTATCTATTGCATTTTTAACAACAAATAATTTCACTTCTTTATTTATTTGATCTAAGTATCTTGCATAAGTTCTAGCAAAATCCATTACACATAAATCTGCACATACTCCTTCAAATATAACTTCTCTTAATGCCTTTAATTTTTGAATATCTTTTACTACATCCCCTGTAAGCATTCCATTAATACAATTTTTATAATATGTATTTGTATTTACTTTAGATTGTTCAGGTAATAACTCTGGTACTAATTCAGCTTCTTTAGTACCAATAACGCAATGCTCAAGATAGCTTTTAAATTCTAATGCATCTTTATTGTGTCCTTCTAATATGAAATTTATTTGTCCCCTTTCTCTTCTAATTTTTTTAATCATTCTTAATTGTTCTGGTACTAAAGCATTATATGCTGGATTTGCCATTGCACCAAAATTTACAAATCCATTATTCATATCAATAATATATAATGCCTTTTCAACTTCATCTGGATTTAATATTCCTTTTTGGATTCTCTCTTGTTCTAATTGTTCTTGTTTTCTTTGATTTTCAAAATATTCCATTTCATATTCAATAAGTCTCATATCATTTCCTTCTTTCTTTTTGTTTTTATCTTTTTGTTAATAACAAAATTAAATTTTAAACAAGTTTTTTCTCACTTGTTATTAACATAATATTAATAACAAGTGAGTTTGTCAACACTTTTTTTAGAAAAATAAAAATCCACGCCTCAAAGACGTGGTACATTTTCTTTATAAAATTATCTAACCATTTATTTTTTCAGGATTTGAATATTTCCCTGTTGCACATCTAGTATCATTAATTAAGTATGAATGTGTTAAACAAAGCTTATTGATATTATTATATAAAAAGTGAGGCATTTTCGTTAATTTTCCACTAAATTTTATTAACTTTAAAACTTTCAATCATTATAAAAACCCTTGTAAATAAAGGGTTTCTAAACTACTTACCACAACATTGTTTATATTTCTTACCTGATCCACAAGGACACATATCATTACGTCCTACTTTTTTGTCGTTCTTAACTGTGTGACCAACTTTTTCTTTTCCATCATTAGCGCTACCTTGAATCACTTGTTTTCTTTCGACATTTTGTTCAATCTCTGCTTTTAGCAAAAACTGTGCAACATCACTATCAATTTTATCTAATAAACGTTCAAAAAGTTCGTATCCTTCCATGGTATAAGCTTGAAGTGGATTCGTTTGGCCATATCCTCTTAACATGATTCCATCTTTTAAATGTTCCATTTCATTTAAGTGATTTACCCATAAAGAATCGATTACTCGTAAAGTGATCGCTTTTTCAAATTCTTCAAAAGCAGGAGCATCTTTAATTTTTTCCTCATAATCTTCGTTAACTCTATTAAATAATAAATCGATAATCTCTTCTTCTTTTTTATCTTTTAATTCTTCAACTGCTAGTTTCTCACCTTTAATGAAGTTGGTATTTACATATTCAATAATTTCTTGTTTATCATTATCTGTTAGGTAACCTTCTGGAGCAATATGACTTTCAACTATATTCGTAATTGTATTTTTAAATGTATCTTTAATACTTTCATGAATACTATCTTGTTCTAATACTTCATTTCTTTTTTCATAAATAATTAAACGTTGTTCATTTACTACATTGTCATAATCTAGTAAACTCTTACGCATATCGAAGTTATTTCCTTCTACTTTCTTTTGAGCAGATTCAATACTTCTAGTTAATGATTTTGAACGAATTGCTTGAGTTCCAACCATTCCTAAGGCTTCAACCATTCTTTTTACTTTATCAGTTCCAAAACGACGCATCAATTCATCTTCAAACGATACAAAGAATTGACTCATTCCTGGATCTCCTTGACGTCCTGCACGACCACGTAATTGGTTATCTATACGGCGTGATTCATGACGTTCTGTACCTATAACACAAAGTCCTCCAAGTTCTCTTACGCCTTCTCCAAGTTTTATGTCTGTACCACGTCCAGCCATATTCGTAGCTATAGTAATAGCACCTTTTTCTCCTGCTTTAGCGATAATTTCAGCTTCACGAGCATGATTTTTGGCATTTAGAATTTCATGTTTTAATTTGGCTTTTGTTAATAAAGATCCTAAATATTCATTAGCCTCTACAGAAATTGTACCCACAAGAATTGGTTGACCTGTTTTATGAATTTCTTTGATTGTTTCAACAATCGCTTCGTATTTTCCTGCCATATTAGAATAAAGTAAATCTGCACGATCTTCACGAATTACTGGTTTATTGGTAGGAATTTGAATAACATACATATTATAAATGTTTCGGAATTCTTCTTCTTCTGTTTTGGCTGTACCTGTCATTCCAGATAATTTTTTATACATACGGAATAAATTTTGGAATGTAATTGTAGCCATCGTTCTGGTTTCTTCATTAATTTTAACATTTTCTTTTGCTTCAATCGCTTGATGTAATCCTTCACTAAATTGACGACCTTTCATTAAACGTCCTGTAAATTGATCAACGATAATAACTTCATTATTATCTACAACGTAATCTACATCTTTTTTAAATGCATAATTTGCTTTTAGTGCTTGATTTACATGATGAACTAATGCTGAGTTTTCTAAATCGTATAAGTTATTAATATGAAAATATTGTTCTACTTTTGCTACACCATTTTCCATTAAAGATGTATTTTTAGTTTTTGGATCAAAATCATAATCTTCGTTTTCGATAAGGTTTTGAACTGCAGCGTTGGCATCCATATATAAATCTTTGGTATTTGATTTACCACCAGAAATGATTAATGGGGTACGTGCTTCATCAATTAAAATTGAGTCAACTTCATCGACAATACAAAAGTTTAATGGTCTTTGTACACGATCCGATGCTTGAACTACCATGTTATCTCTTAAATAGTCAAATCCGATTTCACTATTGGTTGAATATAATATATCAGCGTTATATGCTTCTTGTTTTTCTTTTGAACTCATTTCACGTAAATTTAAGCCAGTAGTTAAACCTAAGAATTCAAAAATATTTCCCATCCACTCTGAGTCACGTTTTGCAAGGAACTCATTTACAGTAATTATGTGTACGCCTTCTTCGGTTAATGCATTTAAATAAGCTGGCATAGTTTCGGTTAATGTTTTTCCTTCTCCTGTTTTCATTTCGGCAATATTACCATAATGAATTGCTAAACCACCTAAAATTTGAACAAAATAAGGCTTTTCTCCAATTACACGATAATCTGCTTCTCTAACAACAGCATAAGCTTCTACTAAAATATCATCTAGCGTTTCACCATTTGCTAGTCTTTCTTTAAATTCGTTTGTTTTATTTTTTAATTCCTCATCAGATAATTTACTTATCTTTTCTTCTAAAGCAACTACTTCGTTTGCTAAAGCTTCAAATCTTTTTAATTCTTTGTATTCTGAGTCTATTAGTTTTCTAAATAATCCCATAGTTTTACCCTCCATCACATGTATTTTATCATAATCCTAAGAAAAATAGTATTTTTCTTTTGTTCTCATTATAATTGTTATTTTAACGCATTTTTCTTATAATGAAAAGAACTATCAATCATCATAGTTCTTTTCTTTTCGGCGCGAAATACTTTTGTCTTTTACCTTTAAATACTCATCTATGGAAATTGCAACGGCAATTCTACCATTTTCGATACCATTTATATAATAAGTAACATTATTTTCATCTTCTATAATTTTAGCTTCATTTACCAAATCTTCCCATAAGACTGTTTTAACTTGCCCAAATTCATCTTGTATTAATACAATCGGAATAATATCACTATCCTCTTTAGGTATTTGAATAATCCAAGAAATATCTTTACTTTCTGAATCTTCTTTTGCTTCATAACATGGATAGTAAATTGTAGTCGGTAATTGTTTTTGAATATGTCCTAATATTTTTTCAAATTCTATACTTTCTTTGTTTATCAAAAAACTATAATTTTCTTTTCCTTTAAATACAAAAACACTTTTTGTACTATTTTCAAAGTTATCTTTAAAAGTAACTGGAACTTTAGCATTTAAATGGATTTTCTTTAAATACTCTAAGATAGTATTTATTTCGCATACTTCATTTAAAGAAATATCTTTACTAAAAAGATTTTCTATATATTTATCTAAGAAAAATTGAATAGACCTAGTATCATTATTTTGTAAACCATAGACAAGTTTTTCTGAACAATTTGGTAAAAAACTTATTATTGTGCTTAAATCCTCATCCATATAAAAACGTTTGTTTTGAAAAATAGTCGTTGCAATATTTGGAAGATCCTCAATTTGAGATAAACTTTGATTTACTAAAATTTCCGATTCTTTCATATATCGATTATTGATTCTTAATGGATAATCACTCATAGTTCTAGTAAAGAAAGAACCTACAGGTATAAATTCTTGCATGGTTTGTTCTTCTAACATTTTCATTAGAAGTGTTTTCTCTATTGAAACTTTAGAATATTTAGAAATAATAGTTTTAGTAATTGCATAGAAATTATAATTTCCTACTGGTATTCCGTTAGAAATTTCATTTAATTTATTCAAATCTACTAGAAAATCTTGAAATTCTTCTTCCGTAACATTTAACTTTTGTTTTAACCGATCATATACAGTTTGTTCTTGATTCGTTAATAGCAAATAAATGGTTTCTTCTTTACCTAGAATATCACAAATTATTGACAAGCGGATGGACCCACTATATTTATGTTCTTGAGCATTTATAATTGATGAAAAGCAATCATTTAATAATGTATTTTGAGTGAGTATTGTATAATAATCCTTACTTATTAAATCAATAATGTTTCGAATATCTGATGAATCGATTTCTTTTTTATATTTTATAAAGAAATAATTGTAAATCGTTTCAAAGGATTCTTTATCTATTTGTTTATTATTTTCGATATATGACATTATTTCATATTGTACTAAACCTAGGTTTCCATCAGAATCCAATGCATTTTGTATTTTGATACGTGTTTCATCCCAATTTGAAAAATTATTTTTATTAGGGATAAACATATAGCAACAAAGGCCTATAAAAGCCGTTTTTGAGAGTAATGTTAAAAAAAAGCTTTTTTGCGATTTCTTTCGATATTGTTCCTTTTCATATGTAGTAGTATATATCATATAACGATTATTTCTTGAATCATAATGTAATTCACTTTTCATTTGATTTAATGGATTATTCGTCTCACCTTTTTTTTCTTTCATAAATTATAAAAACTCCTTTTTGAAAGCTATTGTAACACTTTTTTCGCAAAAGAAAAGAAAAACTTTTACATTTTTCCTTATTTTACGTTTATAATTCCATAAGTATCATTTTTTCTTTTGTAAACTACTGAAGTACATTCTTCCGATTCATTTTTGAAAATAAAGAAATCATGTCCCAATAATTCCATTTGTAGTATAGCTTCTTCTTCGTCCATTGGTTTCATTTCAAAGTCTTTGCGACGCATTATTTTCTTCTCTGTAGCTTCTTCGTCTGTTATTTCAAATGTCATATTCATCTCAGAAACTATATTATTTTTAAATTTACGATTTAATCTTGTTTTATTTTTTCTAATTTGTCTTTCTAGTTTATCGATAACTAGATTAATGGCTGCATATAGGTCTTCAGTTGATTCTTCTGCTCTTAAAGTAAAACGTTTAGTTGGTACGGTTACTTCAATTTTTTGACTTGTTCCATTTATACGAATTAATACATTTGCAGTTATTTCTTCTGGATTCTCAAAGTAGTTATCTAATTTTTTTAATTTTTCTGTCACTTGATTTTTTATAGCTTCGGTAATTTCTACTTTATCTCCACGAATATTTAATTTCATTTATTCACCTTCCTATTTTAAGTATAGCAAAAGCATAAGAAAAAAACTACTGTTATTCTACAGTAGCTAAATTTGTCTCCATAACATC
>JAAWDB010000089.1 GCA_022793555.1 Bacilli bacterium | reverse complement strand
TGTTCTTTTTGTTTATTCTAGTGGAAAAAGGTTATATAATATATTTGTTTCAGAAAACTTTTATAAAATTGATGAATGGCAAAAAATGGATAAAATAAGTGTAGAAAAAGTTATTATGGTCGATCTAATGACTAGAAAGTATTATTATTCTTCAATGAAACATAATGAATTTGGCTCTACCATTTTTACAAGATCTTTTTCTAATAACCCTGTTGATGTTAGCGATCTAGATTTAACTGCCCAAGAAGCGTATCAAGACATACAGCAACTGATTGGTAATCTATTAGACATTACAGGTATTGAAAATGTGATGAATTGGGCGGAGTTTTATGAAATTATTTATGAAGGCATATCATCTAAAATTGGATCAAAAAACGAAAGAAAAAGAGTGCATTTTTCTAGAAATCATTATGAGTATTTAAATGTTAATTTATAAATGAGTAAAATATTAACAAAGAAATGTCTTTAAATAAATTTGTGTAAAATAGAAATCTTTCCATGATAAGATATAAGCATGGAAAGATTTTTATATGGAAAAATTATCAAAATAGTGTAATATTTAATAATAATTTTATTAGAAAAAACAAACGATTATTATAAGGAAATGATATAATTATTCGAAAGGAGTACCGTTGTAATCACTACTAACAAGTAGCTGTAAAAAAGGAAAAAAATTTGTATAGGAGATATAAAAATGAAAGTATTAAGTTATAATATATTTGGAGTAAAAGAAACTTTAAGTCCAATACCAAATTGGGATGAAAGGCAAGTAAATCTGAAAAGAATATTAAGAGAATTACTAAACGATGATGATATTAAGGTTTGTTGTTTTCAAGAGGTTAACAAAAATAACATCAATATGCTTGAAAATGTTTTAAATGATAAAGGATATAAAATATTAGATAAGTTTCCGATGAAAACATCATTTTATATACAATATAATATTATTGCTATTAAAAATGATGAAAATATAGAAGTGAATTTTATTAAATGTTTACCACATGGTAAAGATACGGAATACAAAGATGTAAATAATCAAGTAATTGATTATAATATGAGCGATTATAGAACTACTGTATTTATTAATTTTAAGTATGAAAATAAAAAATATTTAATTGGAAATGTGCATACTGATTATATTTCTACAGAAGGAAAAATAAAAGGCATGGTAAAGTCACTTAATTATATGGATACAATAGACACAGATTTTAAAGTAATAGTGGGTGATATGAATATGGTAAGTCACATGTCAGAAGTATATACTATTTTGAAAAATAGTGAAAATTACACTACACTTTCTAGGAGTAAAACTTTCGATATTTTAGATAATTCTTGGCATGGATACGGAACTAAGGAACAAGTTAATGTTGATTTTGCCTTTATTAAAGAAAATATGACAAACCATTTTGATTATAGGATTATTAAACAAGATAATATGATAGAAGAAGGTTCAGATCATAGACCTATCATTATTACAATCGATTAAAATAAGCGGAGGTATTTAATAACGAGGGAGGTCTATACATTAGATCATGTTGAAAGACAAAATAAGAGGTTATCAAAAATGAAATATATACTAAAAAAAGCATTAGAAGATAATATTGAATATTTAATAGAATGTAAATTAAATAATATTTTGGAATATGCCGATGAATTGTCAAAAGAAGAAATAAATAGAATTAAAGATTATGTAAATAAAACTATTCCGCATCAAATTGAAAATTATAAAATTATTATAATTGATAATAAAATAGCTGGATGTGTTTTAGTAGAAGCAAAAAATGAAGGTTTTTTATTGGATGAAATTTATATTAAAGCTGATTTTAGAAATAAAGGAATTGGAGCAGAAATTATTAAAAATATATTAATCGATAAAAAAATAGTTTATCTTTGGGTTTACAAATTAAATGAAAAAGCAATAAAGTTATATAAAAAGCTTGGCTTTGAAATTTTGGAAGAAACTGATACAAGATATTACATGAAAAATAAGCTAAAAAAATAAAGAAATTGTAAGGTGATTACGACATTTAAACCCCACTCAAAAAAATACTAAATATAGAAAAGAGGCGAATATATGACAAATAAAATGATTGAAGTTCAAAATATTAAAGTTAATATAACAAATATGAATGATAGTGACTATATATGTATTTCTGATTTTACTAAGTTTAAAGAAGGAAAATCTACTTCAGATGATATTATTAGAAATTGGTTAAGAAATAGAATTACATTGGAATTTTTAGGAACTTGGGAATCAATTTATAATCCAAATTTTAATTCCGTCGAATTCGACGGGTTTAAAAAAGAGGCTGGACTTCATACTTTTACAATGAGTGTTACTGAGTGGTGTAATAAGACTAATGCAATTGGTATATATTCGAAACGAGGCAAATATGGTGGTACATATGCACACAAAGATATAGCATTTGAATTTGCATCATCAATCAGTCCAGTTTTTAAGCTATATTTAATAAAAGAATTTGAAAGATTAAAACAATTAGAAAATCAAAATAGAGAATGGGATGTAAAAAAGAATATGAACAAAGAACAATTACTTAATACATACCGATGCTATTAAAAATTATATATTACCAGATAATAATTACTTCAATGATAAAGAGTGGCTTAAATATGCAGAAGAAGCAGATATTTTAAATGTAGCCTTATTTCATACGACCGCTAAAAGATGGAGAGAATTAAATCCTGATTTAGCAAAAAAATCTAACATTAGAGATTACGCTTCAATAAATGAATTAACTGTTTTATCTAATTTAGAATCGCATAATGCGGAGTTAATTAAAGAAGGAAAAGAAAAAGCAGAAAGATTTGAAATATTAAATGAAATTGCTAAGTATCAATTAGATATACTTAATAATGCAGAAAAGATAAAATTATTAGGAGATAAAAATAATGATGAATAGTAAATATAATATCGAAGAAATTAAAGAAAAACTAGATAGATGCAAAAATATGAAACTTGAAGATGTAACATTAAATGATGTAGATGAAATAAGTTCTATCAAAATAGATAGAAGAAAACCAAGTAATGAAAGAATATTAGATTGTTTAACTAGAGTATTAGAAAATTT
>JAAWDB010000088.1 GCA_022793555.1 Bacilli bacterium | reverse complement strand
AATGAAATCATTTTATTTAACAGATGCTGGTAAAGTAAGAAGTCATAACGAAGATAGCGTTACCATTTTAAAAAATGGCAACAATGAGCATCTTTTAATTGTTGCTGATGGTATGGGTGGTCATCGTGCTGGAGAAGTGGCATCGAGCATGGCGGTTACCCATTTAGGAAAAAGATTTACCAGTATTAGTAGTGTAGGATCAAAACTTGATGCCGTTAATTGGCTAACGGATAATGTTAATGAAATTAATAAAAACATTTTGGAATATGCCGATAATCATGTGGATTCTAAAGGTCTTGGAACAACACTTGTTGTAGCTTTATTAACGAAAGAATATTTGATTTTTGGAAACATTGGGGATTCTTCAGGATTTGTAGTAAAAAATCATAAATTGCACAAAATAACTAATGATCACACATTAGTAAATTTACTTGTTCAAGCGGGAGATTTAACCGAAGAAGAAGCAAAATTCCATCCGAAAAAAAATGTTTTAATGAAAGCTTTGGGGGCCTCAGAGAAAGCTGAACTAGACATCTTTGTTGTGGAAACGGATATTGAAGGAATATTCTTATGTAGCGATGGACTAACCAATATGTTAACCAACGAGCAAATTGAAAAAGTACTAGATGATAGAGAATTAGAAATCGAAGAAAAAGTGATTAAATTAATTCGTAAAAGTAATGCAAGAGGGGGAACCGATAATATTTCTGTCGCTTATTTAAGTTTAGAAAGTGGTGAATCGAAATGATCATGAAGGGGCAAAAGATTAGTGATCGTTATCAAATTATTAAAGCAATCGGCGAAGGTGGAATGGCAAATGTTTATCTTGCTTATGATACCATATTAGATCGAAATGTTGCCGTCAAAGTCTTAAGAGGAGATTTAGCTACTGATGAAAAATTTGTTCGCCGGTTTCAAAGAGAAGCGCTATCAGCAAGTAGCTTAAGTCATCCAAACATTGTCGAAGTATATGATGTTGGTGAAGATAATAACCAATACTATATTGTTATGGAATATATTGAAGGGAAACACTTAAAAGAATTATTAAAAAAACGTGGGAAATTAACCCTTTCAGAAGTCATCGATATCATGCTTCAAATCACCGATGGTATGAGTGTTGCTCATGATGCTTATATCATTCACCGAGATATTAAACCTCAAAATATTATGATTCAAGAAAATGGTGTTGTCAAAATTACCGATTTTGGTATTGCTATGGCCATGAATGCAACCCAATTAACGCAAACGAATTCTGTGATGGGTAGTGTTCATTATCTTCCACCAGAACAAGCCAATGGCAAAGGATCAACTCTTCAAAGTGATATTTATTCAATGGGTATCTTAATGTATGAATTACTTACTGGAAAATTGCCTTATAAAGGAGATAATGCGGTCGAGATTGCTTTAAAACATTTAAAGGAAAGTTTACCAAGTATCAAAGAAGATTTACCAGATCTTCCACAAAGCATAGAAAATATTATCATAAGATCAAGTTCTAAAAATCCCAAAAACCGTTATGCGGATGCTAGAGAAATGCATGAAGATTTACTCACCTGTTTAGATGATTCAAGAAAAAATGAACCAAAAATTACTTTAGAATATCCAGAAAATATTGATGAAAGCTCAAAAAGTAAACGTTCAAACTCTTCCAAAAAGGAAGAAAAAGTTATTGAAAAAGAACCAAAAAAAGAAAGTGGGGAAGAACCTATCGCAAAGCAAATTACCAAATCGGATTTAAAAAAACAAAATAAGTTTTTAATCGTTCTAGCTGCCATTTTTACTGGTTTAGTAGTTATTATTACTTCCGTGGTTCTATTAATTCCAGCTCTTACGAAACAAAAAGAACTTATTATTCCTGATGTAGCTGGATTAACCGAAGAAGAAGCCGTAAAAAAATTACAAGAAGAGGGCTTCCAAGTAAAAGATGAAACCGAGACAGTATCATCAAGTGAAATCGAAGAAGGACTTGTCGTCAAAACCAATCCAATTATCGGTAGTAAACGTATTAAAGGAACGGAAGTTACCCTTTATATTAGTGAAGGCGATGCCAAAATAACAGTGGAAAATTATGTTGGTCAAGATTTTAACTATGTAAAAGGATTGTTAGAAGGAAAAGGAATACGAGTATTAGAAGAAAAAAGAGCCACCGATGATGAAAATGCAGAATCCGGAAAAATTATTGGTCAATCTGTAGAAGAAGGCGAAAAATTAGCAGCTGGTGATTTTATCACGCTTTATATTCCGAATATTGACAAATACCCAGACTTTACAGATGGTAGTTATACTGCGGATAGCGTGAAAGATTATTTAAAAGATTATAATGTATCGGTAAGTGTTATTGAAAAAGAAGATACGACTCATACGAAAGGTTCAATTATTTATCAGTCAAGAAAAGCTGGTGATCCAATTGTTCGAGGAGCAAGTATCACGATTCATGTAGCAGTTGAGCCAAAAACAGATGATGATGAAGATAAAACGGATGAACCGATTTGTACGACTCCAGGATTAGATTGCTAATGAAAACAGGAAAAATTATTCGAATTATTAGTAATTTATATACCGTAAATATTGATGATCATAATATTGATTGTCAAGCCCGAGGAAAATTTCGTCAAAATAAAATTACACCTTTAGTGGGTGATTATTGTGAGGTAGACATTGAAAATAAATATATCATGCGCATTTTGCCTAGAAATAATTATTTGTTGCGACCAAGTATTGCGAATGTAGATATTGCTTTAATCATTACTTCCTTAAAAAAACCTGCTTTTTCTCCATTTCTTCTAGATAAATTACTAGCTTTAGTGGAATTAAATCATATTAAACCAATGATTTGTTTTACGAAAATCGATTTATTAACAGAAGAAGAAAAGTCAAAATGGCTGGAATTAAAACGAGATTACCAAGCTTCGGGATATATCGTTCATACGAATCAAGATTTAAAAAGTTTACGTGAAGCTTTGAAAAAACAAGTCGTTGTTGTAACTGGTCAAACAGGAGCAGGGAAAAGTACGCTACTAAATTCTCTAAATCCGCATTTAACATTAAAAACTTCGCCCATTAGCGAAGCCCTAAACCGAGGGGTTCATACGACAAGGCATACTGAGATTTATCAAGTAGATGACTTTTTTATCGCCGATACCCCAGGCTTTTCCGCTCTTGATTTAAAAGGATATCAAAAAGAAGAAATACGAAATACTTTTAAAGAATTTCAAAAATATCAATGTAAATATAGCGACTGTTTTCATATTCATGAACCCGATTGTGGCGTCAAAAAAGCACTTTCTATTGGAGAAATTAGACAAAGTCGTTATGAATCATATCAACAATTATTGAAAGAGGTTGAAGAATAATGAAAATATCCGTTTCCTATTTAAAATCGCCTTATAACAAGGAAGAAACCATCAAAATGATTGAAAATACAAGTGCTGATTATCTTCATGTTGATTTAAAAGATGGTTTGTTTGTCGATGAAAATAATTTTACCTGGGAAGAAATGTGGCCTTTATTAAATAAAGTAAAAAAACCATTAGATATTCATTTAATGACTTTAGATGTCGAACACCATATAAAAAATGCTCGTGTATTAAATCCGGAATACATCACCTTTCAATTTGAAGCTGCAAAATATGTAAAAGACTGTATTGATTTAGTAAAAAGTAGTGGGATTAAATGTGGAATAGCCATTAGTCCTGAAACATTAGTAGAAGAAATCGAACCATACTTAAAAAAAATAGACTTAGTCCTTGTTTTAGGAGTTCATCCTGGTAAAGGTGGTCAAAAGTTTATTAAAGAGACTGTTGAAAAACTAATAGAGTTGAAATCATTAAAAAAAGACTACAATTTTAGTATTGAAGTAGATGGTGGCATCAATGAAAAAACAGTTTCTTTAGTAAGCGATACCGCTGACATCATCGTAAGTGGATCATACATCTGTGAATCAGAAAATTTTGAGAAATCCATCCAAATATTAAAAAGTAAAGCTTAAAAAAAACTCCAAATTTGGAGTTCTTTTTAGTTAGCTTTTTTTGCTTCTCTTGCAGTGATAATAACTTTTTCACCATTAATAGTTTTCTTTTGTAAATTTGGTTTTTGACGACTTTT
>JAAWDB010000001.1 GCA_022793555.1 Bacilli bacterium | reverse complement strand
GAATAATCGGACTCTTAAACTCTTCTAGAATTGTATTTAGTTCTTTGTATTTATCTTCCTTGCCAACTATAATTGTATAATCCAACATTACGCTTGGATATTTACTTACTTCATAAGCTATCTTTTCCATAGTTGGTAGTTCAACGAAACGATCAAAGTCAATGTCTATTGTTACTACACATTTCTTTTTTGATAATTTGTTCGTACAAATTTTATTTAAGACATTTAATTCACCAAATTTTTGATTTCCAACTTTAATAATATTTCCTAAATTATCATTATAATATTTTTTTTCGTTAACATTGTTGGTTAGTGAGATAGTAATGTTTTTTACATTTTTAAATAAATATAATATGATTTTTTTAGCTTCTAGGTAAATATTTGCAAGGCTTTTTTCATCGTCTGTTAAAATGATGCTTAAGACACGATGATTTTGATTATCTCTAATTACAGTTCCTATTTCAAAAATTTTAAAAGACGTTTTATTTTTAAAGTTTTCTTTTACAATGTTTAAAAGGGATAAACTTAAATCATCTCTTAAAATATGATTTGTTTCTTTACCTAATAATTTTACATTATTCTTTTCTACCCCTAACATATTTAAAAGAGATGAATCATACCATAAATAACTATGAACTTCACTGGCATCAAATTTGGTTGCTAATAACTTTTTAACTTCGAATTCTTGATTAAAAGTTGTTTCATGCTCTGTTGGTAATAAATCTAATTTTAAAGGTTTAGGCGTAAAGTTTTCTAGACCATAAATTCTAGCTATTTCTTCAATGATATCTTGTTTTATTTTAATATCTTTTGTCGCTCTAAAGCTTGGAACTATAACTTCATATGAATCATTTGTTGCTGTTATTTTGAATCCCAAAGATTCTAAAATTGAAATTACAGTATGATCATCTAATTCTTGACCCATATATATTTTTAATGTTTTTTTATCTAAAGATATTTTTTCTTCTTTTAAAGGATTGGGATAAATATCAGTTAAATTTGAAGTAATCTCTAAATCTTGATTTTCTTTTCTTAAGAGATATACAAACCTTTTAACGGCAAAATCTGTCATATTAGGATCTAAACTCTTCTCAAATCGAGCACTAGCTTCAGTACGCATGCCAAGCTTTGCAGCAGTTCTTCTTACATTTCCAGCATGGAAGTTTGCAGCTTCTACAAAAGTACTTGTAGTATCTGGTAAAATTTCACTATCTAATCCACCCATTACTCCAGCGATTCCAAAGTATTTATTTTCGTTTTTTATCATTAACATTTCATTTGTTAGGGTTCTTTTGGTACCATCTAAAGTTATGTAAGTATCATTATCATTAGCTAAACCTACTTCAATATTTTTTACTACTCTTCCATCAAAGGCATGCATAGGTTGACCAATTTCAAGCATGATATAATTGGTTAAATCGACTAAAAGGGAAATAGAACGCATTCCTACATAATATAAGAATATTTGCATATCTAATGGTGTACGATTGTTTTTTATGTTTTCAATTTTTAAACCACTATATCGCATACAAAGTTCAGGATTTTTAATCACAACATTTAAATCCTCTTTGTCATTTTTTATCTCTTCAATTTCTAGTGGAAGAAGGGTGTGATTTGTAATTGCACATATTTCACGTGCTATTCCATAGTGTCCCCATAAATCTGGACGATTGGTTAATGATTTATTATCTATTTCTACTATAATATCTTCAATAGGTAATAATTTTTTGATGTCAGTACCATTTTCCCATTCTGTTGGTAAGTCTAAAATACCATCGTGATTGTCACTAATATTTAGTTCACGACCACTACAGCACATGCCATTTGATAAAATTCCACGTAATGGTCTGGCTTTAATTTCTAAGCCATCGATATTTCCTCCTACTTTAACGTAAGCAGTTTTTAGTCCCACTCGAACATTGGAAGCACCACATACAACTTCTATTGGTTCTTTCTCACCACAGTCTACTTTTAGGACATGTAAATGGTCACTATCTGGATGATCGATACATTCTAGAATTTCGGCAACGACTACTTTATCAAAGGTATTTCCGACTTCTTTGACATTTTCTACCTCAGCAGTACGAATGGTAAACGTTGACCATATATTTAACCAATCAATGTCTTCATGATTTTTAATATAACTTTTTAATTTATTACATGATATTAACATAATTAACTCTTCCTTTCTAATTTATTTCAAATTGTTTTAGATAACGTAGATCGCCACTATTTAAAATACGGACATCACTTATTTTATATTTCATCATAGCAAGTCTTGTAAGTCCTATTCCAAAAGCAAATCCTGTATACTTTTCTGGATCAATACCACCAGATTTTAAAACATTAGGATGAATCATACCACTACCTACCATTTCAATATATCCACTATTTTTACAAGTTGGACAACCTACACCACCACATATTAGACATTCCATATCAATTTCATAACTTGGCTCTGTAAAAGGGAAATATCCTGGACGCAAACGCAAATTAACCTCTTGCTTCATTACTTCTTTTAAAATGTTTTGCATAACGTATAAAAGATTTTCAATAGAGATTTCTTTATCAATTACCATACCTTCAATTTGAAAAAATGTATTTTCATGATTGGCATCTAGATCTTCATTTCTAAATACTCTTCCTGGTGCACA
Organism: Bacilli bacterium; assembly: GCA_022793555.1. Taxonomy (GTDB): domain Bacteria; phylum Bacillota_I; class Bacilli_A; order RF39; family UBA660; genus MGBC162267. The sequence goes on along the minus strand of JAAWDB010000001.1, from coordinate 745 downwards.
AATTCTTAACGGAGCTCCATAATTTTCCATCGCATGAATTTGATTGTCACTAGTCTGAGTTCTAAGTACCATACCATTATCTAAATAATAGGTATCTTGCATATCTCTTGCGGGATGATCTTTAGGTACATTTAAAGCTTCAAAATTGTAATAATCACTTTCCATTTCTGGTCCACTTACAATCGTAAATCCCATTCGTCTCATAATATCGGTTATTTCTTTCGATACAATTGTGATAGGATGAAGAGATCCCATTTCATAATCTACAGGAAGAGTCTCATCGAAACTTATGATTTCTTGATTAACTATTTCCTCTAAACGATCTTCTACTAATTTTTCGATTTCTTTTTTTATTTGATTTAATAATGGACCATTTACTTTTTTTTCTTCTACAGTCATATCTTTTAGACTAGCTAAGTAACTATTTAAGGTACTTTTCTTTCCTAAATATTTTGATTTGACATTTAAAATATCCGCTTCTTTTGTACAATCTTTTAATTCGTTTTGTAAAGATAATACAACTTCTTTTAGTTCTTCTTTCATTTTAATTCCTCCTTTTTGTTAAAAAATAAAACGTCCCTTACATTAAAAATTTATGCAAGGGACGAGAAAACCCGCGGTACCACCCAAGTTCTAGATATACTAGCGCTTTATTCGTTTTAACGTAACGACCGATTTTACTCCGCATTTGAATTTCATTTTAAACATGATCTAAAAGTAATTTCAGCCTTGTTACTTTTTCTCT
>JAAWDB010000087.1 GCA_022793555.1 Bacilli bacterium | reverse complement strand
GTTCTATCACTTGTGAAATTATAGAAAGCATTTATGTAAATGAATATAAAAAAAACTACGTTGTTTATACAGATAATACTAAAGATGAAAATGGAGAATTAAACGTTTTTATCTCTAGTTATGATCCTCAAAATGATAAATATGAATTAGAAGATATAAATGATCAAAAAGAATTAGAGAAAGTTGCCAATATTATTGATGAATTATGGAGCGAATAAAATGGAAAGCGAGAAAAAGACAATTGAAATTGAAAATTTAATTAGATTTCTATCCGGATTTAACCAAAAGATTATTTCTATTTCCATAAAAGAAAATCGTATAAAAGTTTATACAGATAATACAGTATATTGTTTGAAAAAAGGCGAAGAAAATTTTGTTAAAATAAAAACAAAACAAAAACCAAACAGAAAAAATAATTACAAAACTAAGAAAGCAAAACTTTCGCATTTTTCTGCAAAATTTGTCATATCAGCAAGTCTGCTAGCTATTTTAGGAAGTGCCAGTAATTTATCAAAAAATAATAGTAAAGCTTTTGCAAATCAACAAATGGCAGAAACTATTACCCAGAAAGATGAGTTAGCTATTCAAAATAATCAAGATTTATTCTTTTCTTTAAATCATGAAGAAAAAAACTCCCAACTTAAACTGGTCTCAAATAAACCTACAATGTTATATCAAAATATTTCAATTGAACATGAAATTATTCAAAGTCAAAGAATAAAAAAAAGAGTAGAAACGGACAATTTATTCGGAGATACTATTGAAAAATGGTCTAAGAGATGGGGAGCATCGAGTAGTTTAATGAAAGCCTTAATTACTCAAGAAAGAGATGAAAATAATTTATCTAATCCTGGTCAACTAACTCGAAATATTTGTGGAGAAAAAATCATATTACCTATTATTAATAAGAGTAAAGAAGATATTGCTAGTGGAAAAGAAGTAGATAAAATTTTTATTATAAGAGAAGAACCAAACAAAGCTAATTATCAAAATGAAGAAGAATATTTGTATCAATTAGAATTACATAAAAAACAAGTAGAAAAAAGTAAAGAACTAAAACAAGAAGGTTATGAGATTATATTTTTTCCCGATTTATTAGGAGAACAAAACTGTGACAAAAACATTCAGATTGCTATTGCTTTTGCAACATTTAATAATTATCGTTTAAACGATCCTGTTTTAGCAACCTTTGCTTATAACGCAGGTTATTATACGACCAAAAAAGCTCAATTAGATGAAATTTTAAATGGTCAAGTTGGTACAGATCAAACAGATAAAAATTATCTAACACATGTATTTCGTTTTCTTTATCCAGAGGAAGTAAATAATTTAAAATTTATAACAAAAAATTTCCCAGAAAATTGGGATGATATGACCTATGATCAGCGAAACTATTATATGAGTATTGGAATAAAAGATGTACCATACACCTACACATTTGTTTCTCTTGAAAATTTTAAGGAGTACATAGATGAAAAAGAAATTAGACATAATTCACGAAGATAAAGAACTGTTAGTTATCAACAAACCTTCAAAGTTACTAACCATATCAACAGAAAAAGAAAAATATCATACCCTTTTTTATGAAGCAAGTTCTTACATCAAAAAGCAAAATCCACGAAATAAAATTTTTATTGTTCACCGTTTAGATAAAGATACATCAGGAATTGTCGTATTTGCAAAAAATGAATCTTTGAAACAAGCGCTCCAAATTAATTGGGATAAGTTAGCTTCAGTAAGAGAATATCTAGCAATCGTTGAAGGCGTAATCAAAGAAAAAGAAGGAACTATAAAAAATTATTTAAAAGAAACAAAAACTCTTCAAGTCTTTGATACTAAAAACCCGAAAGAAGGAAAATTAGCAATTACAAATTATCAAGTGCTCGAAACCAATAAAGTCTACAGTTTATTAAAAATTAATATAAAGACAGGTCGTAAAAATCAAATTCGAGTTGCTCTTTCATCAATCGGACATCCTATTGTTGGTGATAAAAAGTATCAAAGCCAAAAGAATCCTTATGGAAGATTAGCTCTCCATGCTTCGAAACTAAAATTAATTCATCCGAAAACCAACCAAGAATATCTATTTTTAAGTAAAATTCCCAAAGAATTCGAGCGAGATTTTAAAAACGGTATTGAAAGATACTTTAAATAATAGAAAGGCGTTAACAAATGGAACGTTTACAAAAAGTCATAGCAAATAGCGGATATTCTTCAAGAAGAAAAGCCGAAGAACTAATTTTAGCTGGAAAAGTCAAAGTAAATGGTCTTTTAATCACTGAATTAGGTTATAAAGTAAAAGAAACCGATGATATCCAAATTGAAAATACTCACTTAAAAAAAGAATCAAAAGAATATTACCTATTGTATAAACCAGAAAAAACCATTACTTCAGTACGTGATGAAGTTGGAAGAACAACGGTGGTTGATTTGATTCCAACCTCTAAAAGAATCTATCCTGTGGGTAGATTAGATTATGATACAACAGGAATTATATTATTAACGAATGACGGAGAACTTGCAAATATTTTAATGCATCCTTCCTTTTTGGTTGAAAAAACATATATTGCTAAAGTAGAAGGAACACTAACGGGAAAAGAATTCGACCACTTAAAAAATGGTATAATTATTGAGGGCCGAAAAGTGATTCCTCAAAGAGTAAAACTACGGTTAAAAAATAAAGCCAAAAACTTTTCCAAAATCGAAATAACGATAATCGAAGGTCGTAATCATATAGTAAAAAAAGTTTTTCAAGCAATAAATCATCCCGTATTACAATTAAAAAGAGAATCTTACGCTTTTCTAAATTTAGAAGGATTAAAAAAAGGCAGTTACCGTAAACTGACAATTAAAGAAGTAAAAAAACTTTATTCTTTAAAATAAAAAAAGTAGCTTATAAAATACAATTAAGCTGCTTTTTCAATAGATTCATCTTCATCATGACAATGACAGTTTTCACAGTGACAGTCATCACTTTGACATTTCTCTTGTTTCTTCTCCTCAAAAGAAATTTCATCTGATTTTTCACTTTCATTTGCTGTTTCTTCTAAACTAATAATAGCTACAGGACAAGCATCGATCGCATCACTAAGAGAAGGAGAATCTAGATTTTCTTGAGATTTGATCACTGAAAAACCATCATCACTAAATTCAAAATGTTCAGCATCAATTCCTACACAAGCACCACAACCGATACAAGATTCTGTTTGTAAAACGATTTTTTTCATTTTTTCACCTCAAATTAATTATATAGATTATGATTTAAAAAATCAACGAGAAATAAAGTTTTCAAAAAAATGAAAATATGTTATCATTTATGTTGAAAGGATAAGGGAATCATGAAAAGTAGAAGTGAAAAATACTACGACGAAGAAAAAAAAGTTTATCAATCAAGAACAAGTCGTAACAGCAATCTATATAAAGAAATCAATAAAAGTGAAATTAATGATTTTAACATTGCCAGTAATGCAAAAGTAATCGGTGAAAATGATTCTAATTCAGTAAATGTTGATAAATTAAAAGAAATCTTAGAAAAAAATTATCATGATATTCCAAAACGCCGTGAAGTTAAATTGGTTCCTGAAACTGAAGAACCAGATTTAGAATTAGAAGAAACTAGAGAATATGATATTAACGCTATCTTAGAAAAAGCCCGAGAAGAAAAAGAAGTTGATTATGAAAAAGAACGCTTAAAAAAATTAAGAGACACTCAATACGACATTTTAAAAAACTTAAATATTGAAGAAGAGCCTAAAGAAACAAAAGCTGCTGGTGATAAAACAAAAGAGGAATTATTAGAATTAATTAATACGATTACTGAAAATGAATTACATAAAACAAAATTAGACCCTTTAGATATATTGACAGATTTAAAAGGTGAAGATACAAATACTATGGTAATGGGCGCTAATGATACTACCGAAATTTTAAAAGGCTTAGTAGAAGAAAATAATAATGAAAAAGAATCAAAAGAAACCAAAAAACAAATCGTTTCTGAAGAAAAGAAAAATAATAAAATTGACAACTCTTTTTATACTAATAGTTTATCTTTCACACAAAGTGATTTTGATGATTTTAATGATTTAAAAGAAGATGTAGAATCTCATAAAATGCTTCTCCATATCATCATAATCGTTATTACTATAGCAATTATTGTCGGAATCATAATTTTACTAAATAGTGTTTTGAACCTTGGATTATTTTAAAAATATTGCATAAAATGTAATATGAAAAAAGCCAGATTAAAAAATAGCAAATGGATGAAACCTAAAGTATCAACAGTACTAACAATGATATTTCTTTCCATTTGTTTTTTTAGTGGAATGATTCTAATAAAATTCAATAAAAATGTTACCCCAAAATTAATCGAAGTTGCATCCAAAAATTTAGAAAAACTTACTTATAATCTCTTCAATAACTATACCATAATGACTCAATTAGACGATGACATAGCAGGCAATATTTTAAATGTTCATAAAAATGATAAAGGCGAAATAATCAATATTAGTTATAATACAAAAAATGCTTATCATATTGCTAATTTATTAGCCAATCGAATAAAAAATGATTTTAATGCCATTGAAAACGGAAAATTAAACATTGAATATTATGATCAAGAATTATCAAATGGTTTAGATGGCTTTGTTTTAAGTTTGCCAATAGGCATAGCGAGCAATTCTATTTATTTTACCAATTTGGGACCAAGAATTCCGGTAAAAATTAAATTTATTGGAACAATTTTAACCAATTTAAAAACGAAAGTTCAAAACTATGGCATCAATAATGCACTAATTGAAGTTTACATTGATGTGTCAATTAGTCATGAAATTATTACTCCTGTAACATTTCAAACGAAAGAATTAAAATATGAAATTATGATTGGAGCAGAGATAATAAATGGAGTTGTGCCATCCCTATATGGCGGGCTTTATGAGACAAAAAGTAACATTTTAAATATTCCTATCAATTAAAGATTGTGCTATACTTAAAATAGGTGAGCGTATGGAAGGAAATATTTTCATAAATCAGGCATTTACAAATGCAATAAATCTATATCTTGAAAATAAACAGTCAAGTGAATCAACTACGTTTTCCACCTTTCCTGTGACAGTAATTCGAACACTAATTTTTATTTATGGGGAACTTGATATCATCAATCCTTTCCGTACAAACAACGAAGATAGAATGGGTGGTTTTGACTCTAATATAACCAAATTTGGTTTTTCCAAACGATCATTAACTGATTTTAAAGATAGTTTTCAAAAATGTTTTGAGACAAATATCATTCCCAATGTTTATTTTTTAAAAGTAGAAAAATATTTAATTGATATGTTCTTTTATCGTAAAAAAGCTATGGGATCTACAGAAGAACAAATTAGTTCTTTTCAAACATTTTTATATTTATCAACGAATCAAAATGAGTCCATGAAAAAAGAAGCAGCAAAATATATAAATTCTTTCCAAGAATTAGATTTATACTTTAATAGTAAAAAATTTGAATCTAATCATAACTTTGTTCTTTTACCGTATAAAGAGAATACACTACTTCCAGAAGCATACACCACATTAGGATATACTCTCGAAATGATTGCCCAACTAGATGATAAGACACTTAGTCAATTAAATAATAAAATTTTAAATTTTTTCAAAATAGATTCTAATGAAAGTGAAAAAAACGAACGCTTAAAAGAAGCAATTTCATACTATAAACGATACGGAAATTCTATAACAACTGGAAATGGTTATGTTGATATGTTATTATTATTAAGCGTTATTGCCACAGTTATGATGACATTATTTGCAATTACAGTGAGGGTTTTAGGGTGAAATTTATGAGAGAAATACAAGTGAATAATATTAAGTACCATGTTTTAAAAGAAGTAAAAGATGCTATTAACTTGGAGATTCTTGAAGAAAAAATAACTGATTATTTTGCTCCTTATGATTATATTGTTGGAGATTGGGCTTATGGAAAACTTCGACTAAAAGGATTTAATAGCAAAGCAAATAAGAATTTTAAACCAATAAATGATATTGATTCAGTTGATGAATATCTAAAAAACAATTGTGCATTTGGATGCAGTTATTTTATTATCGCAAAAATTAGAGATTGCTAATTCAATCTCTTTTTGTTATAATCATAAAAGAATAGAGGGATTTACAATGGATGAAAAAGTGATATTAGTGACACCAAGTGGTGAAAAATTAGAGAAAAAATTAGTATGCTATTTTAAATCTAC
>JAAWDB010000086.1 GCA_022793555.1 Bacilli bacterium | reverse complement strand
GGGCGTGATTAGTTCTATAATCAATGCTGTAATAGTAAAAGTTAAAAAGGTATAAACAGGAATACTTTTTTTGTAGTAATAGTCAAAAGAAAGGAATGCATAAGCACCTAACATAAGAATGATGCTTGTGGAAGCTAATCCTCCGATATTACGCCCTAAAAAAATGTCAATTAAGCTATAAAATAGATTGTTGATATTTTCGGTAGCATTAAAATAAGATACATTAGCTATTAAAATAAAAAATAAAATCACTTTAGTACTTAATAGTGTATTGATTTTCCATTTTGTTCTATTCCAAAAAGAAAAGAAGATAAAACAAAAAAATACTAGTATGCTTACTATAAATATATTGGCATTAATAGGAAGTGTCATTGACAGAAGAAGTCCATAAAAGGGATTTAGGGAATTTGCACGCTTTTCTTTTTTTATTTTCGCCACTACCATATCACCTAAATAACTTACACTAAATACTAATGCTGGAAAGTAAAGAGGTCGAAACATTTTTATCCAGGATATATCTTGATTTAAAAACGGAAGAATGCCATTTTTATACCATCCATATAAAAGTAACGGAATTAAGGCAAGTAGTAAATGATAAAAATAGGAATTTTCTGAATCGTAATGTAAAATATTTTGGTTCTTCATTCAATCACCTTTAATTATCTTTCTTAAATTAATTTGAGATGGACAAATATATGAACATAACCCACAATCAATACAATCTTTTATGTCTTCTTTTTGGTGTTTTTTTAAATAAATTCTTGGATTACAACTTTTAGGACAAATTTGATAACATTTACCACAATTTATACAGCTTTTTTCTTGTAATTTTGGCGGATTCATAATAAGAATTGATTTTAAATTAGGAGTTACAATTAAATTTTCAATTTCTAAGGTAATTCCTTTCATTAAACCATTAATATAAATTAAATGTTCTTTGGTTAATATATTGATATGCTCATGTAAAATTTCTTTAACTGAACTCCCAATTTTGGCCTCAATAATTTGGGGATTTTTTACGGCATCTCCACTTATAGTAAAAATGGTTTGAGTAACATAATGCCGACGTTTTAAGACATTATAAATGGTATAGAGTTCACTTGGTTTTAATATTAGACAAGAGTCATTTATATTTAAATATTCTTTTAAAAACTCATTTTCTGCTATGAGGTAATAATCTGGGACATATTGTAGTTCTATATTTGAGTATGTGCCTAAAAAATTGCTATAACTTTCTATTCCTTCACGGTCATTATTTTTTATAATAATTTTGGCTTGTTCAAAATTCATTATTTCTTTTATGGCATCAATAGTTTCTAATATCATATTCGTATTTTCTTTACCGATAAAAATTTCATTTGCTACGTAAGGTTCATCTTCCATTCCATTGCAAATTAAAAGCTTGGCTGCTTTTTTGGATTGTAACTTGGTTATTAAATCATCATAATGATACTCTTTTAATTCTATTAACATTTGCTCGTAAGAAATTTTTGTCATTTTTTTACGAATAGCACGGCGTTCTATCATAGTTTCTTTATAATCGTTTAGAATCACAAGACATTTTTGTACAGATCCATCTGGAGTTAAGCAATATTTCATGCCAATAATTTTTCCTGAAATGGGAGAAATTAAACGATTACTAATTTTTTCTTCTTTTTTTATTAGGACGTTTGAGTGGATTTCATCGTTTTGAGGAATGGGAAGATAAATATATTGTGGAGTTAAATGCTTAGTAATGCTGCTTTGAAGTTTAATATTAAAATCTTTTTTTAATGTGATGTATCTTTTCATTCTTTCACCTTGTCTTATTATACTATGAAAGTGATTGATTATCTAGATGATTCCTATTTTTCTTCTTTTTGATTTAATGATTCTTTACGAGCCATTAAATACTTTTTTAAATTGGTTGCAATCTCTAAGGGAAGGACTTTAGAAAGATCACTTAAGGATGCTTCTTCCATTTTGCTTACACTACCAAATTTTTTGATTAGCTCTTTTTTTCTTTTATCACCAATGCCTTCAATATTATCTAGGACACTGCTTATACTTCCCTTACTTCTAATGTTTCGATGATAGCTAATGGTATAGCGGTGAACTTCATCTTGCATTCTTGTTAGGTAATGAAAAACATTGCTATCTTTTTCAATTGGGATTTCTTCATAGGTTGTACCATCTAATAAGTCGTTGGTTCGGTGTTTATCATTTTTTCTTAATCCACATACTTTTATTTTGAGATTTAAGTCTTCTAATACACTTTTACAAGCATTAATTTGATTGATTCCTCCATCCACAATAATTAAATTGGGCATTTCTGATTTTTCTAGTAAAGCTCTATAATATCTTCGATAAATAACTTCTTTCATCGTATTAAAATCGTCATTTTTATCAATACTTATTTTATATTTTCGATATTCATTTTTGGCGGGTCGGCCATTTTTGAAAACAACCATTCCACTTACGGAAAAGTCCCCAAAAAGATTGGAATTATCAAATAAATCGATACGATCTAGTATTGGCAAGTTTAAAATCTCTTTTAATTTTTCGTTGGCTTGTTCAGTTTTATATTCATCTTTTAAAGTTAGTTCTAATTCATTTTCTAAATTGATTTTTGCGTTTAAAAGTGCCATTTCTAATAATTTCTTTTTTGGGCCACGTGTTGGATATAGAGCTTTTGTATTTAAAATGCTACCAATTACTTCATGATTTAAATCTTCGGTCATTAAAATTTCTTTGGGAATTTCATGACGAGAATAAAAGTTTAAAATATAGGTTTCAATTTCATCTTTTGGTTCACTGATCACTGGAAAAATATCAGTATGGCCACCGACTAGTTTACCATTTCTTAAAAAAAAGATTTGAATACTAATATAACCTTTGTCAAAATAATATCCAATTAAATCGCGATTGATTAAATCATGTAATTCTACTTTTTGCTTGTCTAAAACAATGTTAATGTAATCCAGTTCTTTTTTCAACTCTAGAGCCATCTCGTAATTTAAGTTTTCACTATAAGTATTAATTTTTTCTTTCATTTTATCGGTTAAAATTTTATCATTGCCATTTAGAAAACTTAGAATATCTTTTTCCATTTGGATTTTCTTTTCTTCTTCAATCTTTTTTTCACAGTAACCAAGGCACTCACCAATGTGATAATACAAGCAGACTTTTTTGGGATTGCCATCGCATTTTTTTAAAGGATATAAACGATTTAATAGATTGACAATCTTTCTCGCTGCGTAAGCATTCGGGTAAGGTCCAAATAGTTTTTTGTTGTCTTTCTTTTTAATATTTAAATATCGGGATACTTTTAATTTGGGATAAGGTTTGGCAATATATTCAATGTAGGGATAACTTTTATCATCTTTTAATAAAATGTTGTATTTTGGATCGTATTGTTTAATTAAATTGATTTCTATAATAAAAGCTTCCGTTTCACTTCCAGCCACAATGTAAGAAAAATCAGCAATCTCGCTTACCATTTTGGCTGTCTTACCAGTGTGTGTACGGTTAAAATAAGAGGATACACGGCGATGTAAGTCTTTCGCTTTTCCTACATAGATAATTATTCCATCTTTATTTTTCATTTGATAAGACCCCGGTAAATGAGGAACTAATGAAAGTTTTTCTTTGAACATGAATATCACCTTTTTTTAGTATACAATAAATATTTTCTTTTACGCAATTTTTCAATTTCTTTTCGATAAAATTTATTTTTTGCTATAATTAATATTAGGTGAGAAAATGAAACTTTTAAAAACAGCAACTTATGAGATAAAACGCTCTAAGTTTTGTGCCTTTCTTTACGAAATAGATTCGAAAGAAGAAGTAAAAAAAATCTTTGATGAATTAAAAAAAGAACATAAAAAAGCACGTCATATCCCCTATGCCTATTTTTTTCAAAATACCGCTGGAAAAAGTGACGATAAAGAACCTGCTAATACTGCTGGTACGCCAATTTATCGAATCTTAGAAACTTCCAATTATCGTAATCATGTATTATTTGTAGTTCGTTATTATGGCGGAATTAAATTGGGAGCTGGGGGTCTTATTCGAAGCTATTCCGAAGCTGCCAAAAAAGTAATTAACTAAAAAGTATTTATTTACATCCATAGGATATTCTGTTTTATGAAAAAAAGTGATATTTCTTATCTATCACTTTTCACTATTTACTTAAAATATACTTTTATTTGTTTTCGCTAAGCATTTTTCTAATTGATTCTTCTGGTTGAAAGCCCATCGTTTTTGTCGTTTCTACCCCATTTTTAAAAACCATTAAAACAGGGATACTCATAACTCCATATTGTGAAGCTAGTTCAGGATGTTCATCTACATTTATTTTAATAATACTGACATCTTCCATATTCTCTAAAACACTGCCAAGCATTTTGCAAGGACCACACCATTCTGCATAAAAATCAACTAAATGTGTTCCCTCTTTTACTAAATCTTCGAATTTTTCATCTTTTAAATGTTTTATCATTTTATTACCCTCTTTCGTTATCACGATACTTAGCAAGAATACTTTCAACACCAGGTATCTTTATTTTTTCATTTTGAATTAATTTTTCGGTTGAATCAACCGTTATGACTTCATATTTTAATAAAATGTCTAGAGCTTCTCTATTGTAAGAATCCATATCACTAGAATTTTCATACTTTTCTTTTAAACCATAAATCTCTTCAAATGATTGAAATGATAGTTCCATAATACTTGATAATACTGGCGTATGATTTAAAATCTTAGGAGCCAAATAAGATTCATCAATATAAGTTGCTGTAAAGCTTAATCTAGAAAATAAGAACAAAAAGACAAAAACATACACAAATTGTTCTAATAATCCAAAGATTCCTCCAGCAATTTTTGATGGAATTCCTAAAATGATGGTAAACTTTAATATTTTCTCTAAAAGTCCAGTTGCCCTGATTGCTATTTGTAATATGGCATCTAAGAGGAAGAAAACAATTAAAAAGGCGATGGCTTCATAGATCAAAATATTTAATACTGTGACTCCTTTTAAAGCTCCACTAAATTCAAAAAATGGTAAATGTGTATACATGAATTCGGACAATGGATTTTTTAAATAATAAGCAAGGATTATTACAAAAATAATTCCAAGAAACATAGTTGCACTTTGAATTACTCCTCTTTTAAATCCAATTAAAGCTCCCATTAATAAAAATAATATGATAATGGCATCAACAATAGTAAATGACATAAATTACCTCCTATCCTTACATCATTATATTATACTATTTTGGAAAAGAAAACCTTTTTCATACATGGATGGTGTATGCTATAGTATTTCCGTTCTTAAAAAGAGAAATGCGCAAATTGAATAAGATATTTTTATTCTTATTTTAAATGGTGATAAAATATGATTTTCTGGTTAAATAGACATCACTAGGAACAGCTTTTAATGGAAAAGATTCGTCAACTAACAAAATAGTTTTTTCGAGACTTTATTATTATGATACAATAGTTATGAGGTGAAGATATGACAATCGTTTTTAAAGTAAGTGACAACGTAAAAGAAAAAATGATCGCTTTTTATCAAGATAAACTTCGAGAGAAAACGCCACCCTATGCGGTTTTTCAAGCTCAAGAAGCAGATACAATTATTACGCTTTATGAGTCTGGTAAAGTAATGTTTCAAGGGGTTAGTGCCGATATTGATGCCAATTTATGGATTGATATGGAACGCCATTTAAATCAGCGAATCATTGATTTATCTGGTAATGAAAAAAAGGAAAAAAAAGAAGATAAAGACAGTTATTTTTATATGAGTACGATCGGTTCTGATGAAGTTGGTACTGGAGATTTTTTTGGTCCAATCGTAGTCACTGCTGCCTATGCTTCTAAAAGTGATATTGCTTTTTTAGAGGATTTAGGTGTTAAAGATTCGAAGAAACTGACTGATGATAAAATCAAGAAAATTATTCCAGATTTAATAAAAAAAATTCCTTATGTTTCTTTTACACTTTCTAATACAGAATATAATCTTTGGCAAGAAAAGGGTTATAATATGAATCAAATTAAGGCCATCTTGCATAATAAAGTTTTATATCAAATGAAACAAAAAAATTATCCTTATGATAAAATTGTGGTCGATCAATTTGTTTACCCAAGAAAATATTTTGAGCATATCAAAGCTGCTACTGAAAAAGTAACCGATATTACTTTTACTACAAAAGCAGAAAGTAAGTGTGCCAGTGTAGCTGCTGCTAGTTGCATTTGTCGCTATATTTTTCTCATGAAAATGGATGAAATGAGTAAGAGTCTAGGAATAGAAATTCCAAAAGGTGCGAATGAGATCGTTGATCAAGTTGGAGCTACAATTGTAAAGAAATTTGGAGAAGAAAAACTACGAGAAATTGCTAAATTAAATTTTAAAAATGTCGAAAAAATTCACGAATTAATTTAAAAGAAAGCGCATAATATCCAGCACTTTCTTTTTTAGTATTCATATAAGTCAAGCAAAAACATTTTTAATCCGATTAATTTATCAATTTGTCCCGATTTAATTTGATAATCTAACTTTTCTAAATTAACCAAATAATCTTTTAAATCATCTTCATGGTAACTTGCAGCATTTTTACTTGTCTTTTCATATTGCCAATCTTGTAGTTGAAGAAGAGATAAAAAGTCTTTTTTTAAATACCGTTCTTTTTCTAAATTTTTCAGTATTAACATATTTCGATATTCTCTAGCTAAAAGATTTAATAAGGACAAAGGTTCTATTTTTAACGTGATTAAATCTTCTAAATATTGAATTGCTTTTTTTAAATCTTTATTCAATACAGCATCCACAAATTTAAAATTGTTATCTGTAATGGTTCGAGAAATTATATTTTTAATCGTTTCTAATTTTATTTTTGTTGGTTTTTCATAATATAAATCAATTTTTTCAATTTCGTTACAGATTAAATCATAATTGTTTAAGCAAGAATTTATAATGTAATTAATGGTATCTTTTTCAGCTAAATACTTCTTTTCAACTAATAGTGAAGCCACTTTGTTATATAATTCCAAACCTTTGGGCGTGATGATTTTTTGATAAGTAAAATTATCTTTTATTAATTTCGTTATTTTTTTTCGACTATCAACAGATTCATAAGTCGTAAAAATTATCGTACAAAG
>JAAWDB010000085.1 GCA_022793555.1 Bacilli bacterium | reverse complement strand
TATTTCTTGGTATGGGGATCCCGATATTCTAAACATATAAAGTATTGTTGATGATCTTCTGACATATTTATTTTTCCTTTCTAAATAAGAAAATAGCATATCACAAACGTTAAATGTCTGTCAAATAAAAAAGAAGGTTTACTCATTTGTTATTTCCTTCTTCTTTTTACATTCCATACATTCTAATTCATCTTTTTTTTCTAACATGATTCCACCGCAATCTGGACATTTCTCGGTAGTTGGTTTATACCATGAAGCAAAGTCACAATTTGGATAGCCTGTGCAACCATAAAAGATTTTTCCTTTACGAGTTCTTTTTTCAACTATTGTTTTGCCACATTTTGGGCAGTCGATAATTGCTTCTTCTTTTTTCTCTTCTTTTTTGATGTATTTACAAGATGGATAATTGGAACAAGCCGTAAAAGCACCATATTTTCCTTTACGTATGACTAAATCACTACCACATTCTGGACAAGTTTCTCCGGTTTTCTCGGCTTCTTTCTTTTCCATTTCTTGAAAAGCTTTTTCCACTAGTGGTTCAAATTCATTATAAAACTCATGAAGAACTTCAATATTATTTTGTTTGTCTTCTGCAATTTCATCTAATTCTGATTCCATGTTTGCCGTATATTTTACATTGACGATTCCACTAAAGAATTCTTGAAGTTTATCTGTCGTTTCGATTCCGATGTCGGTTGGACGAAATTTTTTATCTTCAAGTAAAACGTAACCACGTTCTTTAATGGTTTGAACAATGGTGGCATAGGTACTAGGTCGTCCAATTCCTAAACTTTCTAATTCTTTAATAAGAGAACTTTCAGAATACCTTGGTTGTGGTTTTGTAAAATGTTGATATTTTAAGATATCATTGGCTATGATTACTTCACTTTTATAGTTTGCAAAGTCTGGTAGTAGAACATCTTTCGTTTCTTCATAAGCAGAATAAATTTTTAAATATCCATCAAATTTTAGAATGCTACCAGTTGTTTTAAAGGTATAGCCATTATTTTCTAGAATGACAGTTGTTGATAGTGATACGGCACTAGCCATTAAACTAGATAATGCTCGATCATAAATTAATTTGTATAATTTATATTCATCATTCGATAAATATGCTTTTACAGATTCTGGAGTTCGTTCAATACTGGTTGGACGAATCGCTTCATGAGCATCTTGGGCATTTTTCTTACCTTTAGGAATTTTTACCGCCCCAATGTATTCTGCACCATATTTCTTTTTGATGAATTCATGCGTTTCGTTAATAAATACTGGTGATAAACGTTCTGAATCTGTTCTCATGTAAGTAATTAAACCAACAGTTTCATGTTCTAATTCTACTCCTTCATAAAGTCTTTGTGCTACACGCATCGTTTTTGAAGGGGCAAAGTTAATACTTGTTGCGGCCATTCTTTGAAGTGTTGAGGTAATAAATGCTGGTTTACTCGATTTTTTGGTATCTTTTGAATCGACACTTTCCAATTTAAAACTTTTAGATAAACTATTTAAAATATCGTCTGCTTCGCGTTCGCCGTGAATTTCTATTTTTTTGCCATGATATTTATCTAATTCTGCTGTAAAATCTTTGAAATCAGCTTCAATCGTCCAATATTCTTCTGGATTAAAGGCTTCGATTTCACGTTCCCGATCAACAATTAGTTTTAGGGCTACACTTTGAACACGTCCTGCACTTTTTCCACCAGTTTTGGCTTGCATTAATTTACTTAAACGAAAACCAATAATACGGTCTAATATTCTTCTCGTTTCTTGACTTTTTACTAAATTATCATCGATTTTACGTGTTTCATTAAAAGCTTCTTTAACAACGTCTTTGGTGATTTCGTTGAATGTTACTCGTTCGTATTTGTCTTCTTTGATATCAAGGGCTTCTTTTAAATGCCAACTTATTGCTTCCCCTTCACGATCTGGGTCGGTGGCAAGATAGACAAAGCTTGAATCTTTTACTTCTTTCTTAAGTTCTGTAATCATTTTTTTCTTGCCTTTAATCGGAATGTAGTTCGGCTCAAAATCATTTTCAATATCTACACCTAGTCCAAACTTACCTGTGGTTGCTAAATCTCTTATGTGGCCTTTTGATGATACGACTTTAAAGTCACTTCCTAGATAAGAACCTATCGGTTTGCATTTGTGTGGAGATTCCACGATGACTAATTTTTTCAAAGTTTTACACCTCTTCTTTTTTTATCTCTTTATCCATTAAAGCACGAACTGGCTTATATGTAAATCGATAATTCTCTAAAGGACCATATTTCGACAATAGTTCTAAATGTCTTTTGGTGGGATATCCTTTATGATTTTTAAATTCATATTCTGGATGTTTTTTATCTAATTCTTCCATTAAGCGATCCCTTGTAACCTTAGCGATAACACTACCTGCTGCAATACTTATGGATAAGGCATCTCCATGAATGATCGCTTCTAGTGGAGTATCAAGGCTAATTGGCATAGCATCAGTCAATATATAATCTGGTGTTACGTTTAAGTCATTTAAGGCTTTTTTCATGGCTAGGCGACTCGCTTCATAGATATTTATTTCATCAATGGTTTTCGCATCAACAATACCGATACCGACAGCGATGGCATCTTTCATGATGATATCATAATACAGGTTTCTTTTTTTCTCACTTAATTGTTTTGAATCATTTAAACCTTCTAAATCATAATTTTTAGGAAGTATTACTGCTCCAGCAACCACTGGTCCTACTAAAGGACCTCTTCCGGCTTCATCTACACCAGCGATATTCTGGTATCCTTCTCTCCATAAACGTTTTTCAATATTTCTTAAATCAATTTTATCTTTTGTTTTCAACGGTCAAAAGTTACTCCTTTTACATTTTCAGTTTTTAAATCATTAACTACTCTAGCACTAATTCGTTCGTAGTCTGGTTCGCCATTTTTCATTGCACCTATTTTTTTACCAATGATTTCATAGACTTCTTCAAAATCTTCAATGTTTGTTACATTATAACGCTCTTTTAATATTTTCGGATAAAATTCATACAATTTTTTTATAATATGAACTGCTACATCGTCTAAGGGTAAAATTTCTTGTTTAATCGCAGCAAAAGAGGCAAGATTTAAAGCTATTTCTTGATTTTCTAATTTTGGCCATAATATTCCTGGAGTATCTAGAAGTAAAATGTCACTTCGTGTACGAAGCCAAGTTAGATTTTGGGTAACCCCTGGATTATTTCCTACATTAGCTACTTTTCGGCCGCACATCCGATTAATAAGTGTACTTTTACCTACATTTGGAATACCGATTACTAGAGCTTTAATCTCTTTTTCTTTCATCCCCTTCGTCATTCGTTTTGCTTGTTTTTCTTTCATAAGTTCATGGGTTAAATCAATTATTTTTTTATAATCGCTACTATTATTTAGATCAACCAGCACAACATGATTGCCTAAGTTTTCATAGTATTTTACCCAGTAGTTTGTTGCTTTTTCGTCACAAAGATCTTTTTTGGTCATTATTAATATTTTTGGCTTGTTACCGATAATATTATAAATATCTTTAATTTTAGATGAAAACGGTATTCTTGAGTCAACGATTTCATAGACTACATCTATTAAATCGTATTTTTCACTAATTAGCCTTCTTGTTTTTGCCATGTGTCCTGGATACCAGTTGATATTATTTGTCGAATTTTGTCGTTTGTCATTATTCATTTTCTTCACCTTCTTTATTCAATAAGTCATTAATTACATAATAAATTCCATCTTCATTATTAGAAAAATTGGTGACAATATCAGCATTTTCTTTAACTATTTGAGGTGAATTTAACATGGCAATTC
>JAAWDB010000084.1 GCA_022793555.1 Bacilli bacterium | reverse complement strand
TATAACTTTGTCAGCCTTTTTAATCACCGGGCTCTATTTTTTCTTAATCTATCTTATTGTCTTATTTTTTCTTCGCAAAAGATTTAAAAAAATGAAAATTCATGATTTATTATATTTGGAGCGAAAAAATGAGCATAGACGAGAATTTAATCCAATGATTTCTGGAATTATCTTATTACTTTCTATAACAATCGGTATTTTTGCTCTCATCCATTTTGATCATCAATTTGTAAAAGTTGGCCAAGAACCATCACTGACGCAAATTTTTCTAAGTATTATTTTACTCATTATAAGCATCTATGGAATAACCTTGACCATATCAAACTTTTTATTAAACATTGTCTTAAAACACCAACAGATAAAGTATCGGAAAGACAATTTATTTGTAGCTCGCATCTTTTCTTCGAAAGTAAAAACAATGAGCATCACTCTAGGAACTTTAACCATTTTAATTACCCTTACTTTAGTGGCTTTAAATATATCAAGTCTCTTTAAAGGAATGTTTGAATATCAAATCAAACAAAATGCCCCCTATGATATTAGCATTAATGTAACAAATAGAGATGAATTACCAATGTATATGAAAAAAATAGAAGATAATTATACGATTAAAGAAGAGCTTCTGTATCATAGTTATACCGATTCGAATAACAATATTCGTAAAAAATTATCAGAGGATTACTATTTATGGCATCAACAAGACACGGTAATAAAACTTAGTGATTACAATAAATTAATGGCTTTAAAAAAAGAACCAGCATTAGAATTAAAAGAAGATGAATACTTCATTAACTGTGCGAAAGAAAGTTGTGATCGCATTAAAGAACAAGACGTATCTGAATTTATAACGAAAGAGAAAACATCTCTAAAATTAAAAGATATTACCAACCAAGGGTTTGATTATACCTTAACGGGCTTTGCTTATTTTGTAGTCGTTCCTGATCGTTATGCGGAAGAAGAAATTGTGGATACGATTCTTACAGTGAATACTTTAGAAAAAACAACTGAGGCGTTTGCGGAAGATTTAATGAGCTTAGGTATTAGCGAAGAATGCCATCAAGAAAATAATATTCATATCTGTTATAGCACTTCAAATGTGACCGTTAAAGGTAAAGAAGAAGCTACGAATAAAAGCTTTATGACAATTACTTCCTTTATTTGTTTTTATATCGCCTTAATTTTTACCGCTGTTGTAGGAACCATTTTAGCGATTCAAGCCCTAAGTGAATCTTGCGATTATAAATATCGTTATACCGTTTTAAAAAGACTCGGGGTGAAAGAGAGCGAATGTTTAAAATCCATTCGAAAACAACTTAGCTTATTCTTTCTTTTTCCATTAGTAGTACCTTGCATAATAAGTTTTTCAACCCTTCGTTCTATGAATAAGATTTTTCAAATTACTCTAAGAACAAGTAGCGAATATTTAAATTATTTTCTTCTAAATTTATTACTATTTTTAAGCGTATATCTCCTTTATTTAATTGCAACTTATTTTGGATACAAGAAAAATATCGAAGAATAATTTAAAACTTTGGTATACTAAAAACAGGTGAGAAAATGAAAATTGGCATTATTGAAGATGATTTAAAAATTAGTACTGAACTTGCAAAGTTACTAAATACTCATGGTTATCAAACGAAAATATTCAAAGATTTTACAGATATTCCTTCAAAAATAAAAGTAGAAAATCTTGATTTAATCTTATTAGATGTAAATTTACCCATGGAAAATGGTTATGAAATTTGTCGAAAAATTCAAAAACTCAAACAAGTTCCGATTATCTTTGTAACCAGTAGAGTAACAGACTTAGATGAGTTACAAAGCATTGAAGCGGGTGGAATTGATTTTATTCCTAAACCTTATAATAAATCCATTCTCTTAGAAAAAATAAAACGAGCCTTAAAACAGAATGATCCAATAAATTACAAATATCTAACCAAAAAAGGATATACCCTAGATCTTCATCTATCGATTTTAAAGTTTCAAGACAAAGAAGTGGAATTAACCAGAAATGAATTTCGTATTCTATATTATTTCTTCTTAAATGCCGATCGCATCATTAGCAAAGAAGAATTATTAGAATATCTTTGGAATGATAAATATTATTTAGATGAAACTATTTTAATGGTTAATATGAATCGCTTACGTAAAAAAGCCTGTGAAATTGGCGTCCAAAACTTAATCGAAACCATAAGAAAGAAAGGGTACAAATTATGAAATTTATGGACTATATAGAAGAAAAAATAACGTTCGTTTTGTTCCAAATCAGTTTTTTAATCATTCTTTCTTTGTTGCTAAAATCATTAAGCATTAATCTTTCTTTAATTTTCTTAATTGATATCATCTTTTTTCTTTTGATCTTTCTTTATCTAGGTTTTGAGTATTTACGTTTATCCAAAAAAAATCGTCAAATCGAAAAAATGGTCAATGATTTAGAAGAAAAATACCTCATTGCTGAAGTTTTACCTGAGTCAAAAAATTTAGAAAATCAAGCTTATCAAAAAGCTATAAAAATTGCTTGCAAAGCCATGAACGATAAAATAAGCCGATTAGAAAAAGAGAAAGAGGATTATCAAGAGTACATTGAATCATTTGTTCACGAAATTAAAACACCGATATCCGCTCTTTCTTTAGTTTATGACAATGAAAAAAATTATGAATTGAAACAAGAAATCCAAAAGATAGCCAATTTAGTTGAACAAATTCTTTTCTATGCGCGAAGTGATGTTACAGAACATGACTATTTTATCCGCCCAATCATGCTAAGTGATTTAATTCATAATGTTCTTTTAGATTATAAAGATTACCTCATTCACCAAAAAATAACATTAAACATTCATGATTTAGAATATATTGTTTTTACAGATGAAAAATGGCTTCATTTCATTATTTCCCAAATTGTTCAAAATGCCATTAAATATTGTACCAGAAAGAAAAAAGAAATTACCATATGTGGTCTTGTTAACTCAAATCATATTATTCTATCCATAGAAGACAGTGGATGTGGAATTAAAGAAAGTGATTTAAAACGAGTTTTTGAAAAAGGTTTTACAGGTTCCAATCGCAATAATAAAAGTGCGACAGGAATGGGTTTATATTTAGCTAAAAAACTTTCCGAACGGTTAGGGTTAAAATTACGCATTAACTCCAAAGAAGGACAATACACGAATGTCCAAATTACCTTTCCAAAAACGAATTTATATCAAGTAGGAATGTCAAAATAACGACTTTCCTTTTTCTATTTTTTTATTACATGATATAATAGAAAGCGATGAGAAATGAATATTA
>JAAWDB010000083.1 GCA_022793555.1 Bacilli bacterium | reverse complement strand
ATGGATATTAATACCGAAACGGAAAATTTAGAAATCGAAGGAACCTTATTAACATCTTATATAATTAATACAGGATATATTGAAAAAAATGCCTCAAAAACTTTTGATATCTATTTATGGGTTGATGAAAATGCTGGCAAAGAAGTGATGAATCAAAAATTTGAAGCAGCTGTTGTTTTAACAAGCTATGCAGCAAAAATGAATACTTTAGAATCAACGGTACAAATGGAAAGTACCGCTAGAACTGGAACAAATGGCATTATGGAAATCAAACATAGTGATAGTACATTAGCAAATGCAACATTTAAAAATACAGAATATCGTTATGTTGGACAAAATCCCAACAATTATGTTACCTTCAATAACGAAACTTGGCGTATGATTGGTCTTGTAAATACTCCAGAAGGTCAACGAATCAAAATGATTAAGAATATTCCATTAAGAGATGCTGTGGCAAGAAATGCTACTCCAAATAACGATTGGAAAACATCAGAATTACAAAATTATTACACCAATACTTATTACAATGCTTTAAGCTTAGAAAGTAAAAATATGATTGATACCATTACTTGGAATTTAGGAAGTGCCGATAATTATACGGCAAATGAAAATGGTTCTGCAAATCAGTGGTATGATTATGAAAGAAATACAGGTGTATTTGCTGGAAATGATGCTACTTGGTCAGGAAAAATTGGCTTAATGAGTCCAAGTGATTATGCTTACGCATCAAGTGGTGGTAATACCAATACACAAAATACTTGTATTAATATAGCACTTACATCTTTATCAGATGCTGCTGATTGTAGTGCGAATAACTGGTTATTCCTAGCCAATAAAGCCCAATGGTTTATGAATCCAGCAATGACAAATAACGAAAATTACTTTATTTTAAATACGTCTGGTAATTTAGAAGAATTAAAAAGTGATGGTACCGTTGCTGATCGTCCAGTAATTTATTTAAAAGCTGGAATTACGGTAAAAGGTGGAAACGGTAGTGCTGGAAATCCATATTTAATTAGTTAGAAAGGAAATTCCTTTCTTTTTTTATTCTCGTCTTGACAAGTCAGAAAAACTACAATAATCTATATATAGAAAGAAGGATGCTATGAAAAAAATTGGTGTGATCGTCCCATGTTGGAATGAAGAAGAAGCGCTTCCTTTGTTTTACCAAGAAATGACAAAAGTAATGGATGAGATGAAAGATAATGACTTTGAAATCATGTTTATTAATGATGGATCCAAAGATAATACGTTACAAGTTATCAAAGAATTAGCGAAAAAAGATAAACGCGTTCGCTTTATATCTTTCTCTCGAAATTTTGGCAAAGAAGCTGCAATTTTTGCAGGCCTGCAAAATATAAATGGCGATTATGTCACATTGATGGATGCCGATTTACAAGATCCACCAGCAAAACTGATCGAAATGTATGAAACGCTTCAAAAAAATAATTTAGATATTGTGGGACTAAAAACGAATAATCATAAAAACTATGGTTTTTTACGCAAATTTTTAACTGCTTGTTATTACAAAATCATTGGACTACTAAGTACTGTTCCTATGGCTCCAAATGAACGCGATTATCGTTTAATGACTCGCCAAGTCGTTGATGCCATATTAGAACTTACCGAATACAATCGTTATTCCAAAGGCTTATTTAATTTTGTTGGCTTTGATACCCTATGGTTAACCTATGATGCACCAGATCGCGTAGCTGGCAAAACCACTTTTAATTTTCGCCGTCTATTTGCTTATGCGCTTGACGGAATCGTTGGTTTTTCTACAAGACCATTACTCATCTCATCTTTCGTTGGCATTTTATTCTGTTTTATCGCGTTATTATTAGTTCTTATAATCATTGCTAAAACTCTGATTTGGGGCGACCCTGTGAGTGGTTGGCCAAGTCTTGCTTGTATTATCATTTTTGTGAGTGGGGTTCAATTGTTTTTCTTAGGAGTTCTAGGAGAATATTTGGCAAAGATTTATCTAGAAACCAAAAATCGTCCGATTTATATCGTCAAAGAAACCGAAAAAGATCAAAAATAAGACAGGAAACTCCTGTTTTTTTCATTTTCTTGTAATCGCTAATTATCTCTGTTATAATGTTCATAATAGAGGTGATTTTATGTTGAATCACAAAGGACAAGCCCTTATTGAATATGTTTTAATCGTGGCCATTATTAGTGTGATTACCATCAGTTTAGTGAATTATTTTGGGGGCTATTTAAAAGATTCCATTACCAAGACTTCATGTAGTTTAGTAGATAAAGAATATGAAAGCGGCGAAAAACCAGGGGAAGGAAAATGCGTCGATAAGAAAAATGAATCAAACACTTAAGTTTATGCTTAAAAATTAAGTAAAATATGGTATAATAAAAAACGATACTAGAGGGTGTGACTATGACAAAAAAGAAAGGCCAAGCCTTGGTAGAATTCATCATTATTCTTCCGATTTTCCTCTTTTTATTGTTTGCCATCATTGACTTTGGCAAAATACTTTATACTAAAAATAATTTAGAAACTAAAATGGATGAAGTAATTGAAGACTACAAAAATGATATCAGTATCGATACCATTAATAATCAATTAAAGAAAAAAAATGAGAATCAATGGGTTGAACTAAAAAACGAAGAAAACTTTCTAACCTTTTCCCTAAAAGAAGAAATTAGTATCATTACTCCAGGCTTAAATTTAATTTTAAAAAATCCTTTTGAAGTAACAACAGAAAGGTCGATTAAAAATGAATCGTAACGGTCAAACATTAATTCTTTTTGTCATTATGATTCCAATATTCTTAGGAATTGCGGCATTAGTCATCGATTTAGGCATATTAAATAATGCAAAAAGTAAATTAGAACATACCACCGATACGATTTTGAAAGAATATTACTCTAAAAGAATGGAAAACAACATAAAAGAAGAAATTAAAGAAAGTTTTAACAAAAACAAAATAGCGACCGAACACTTAGGTGTAGAAGCATCATCATCATCATTAAAAATAACCAACGAAGAAACCGTAAAAAGTATATTTGGGAATCTCATAGGAATTGAAGAATATCACATTAAAACAACCAAGGTTATTCGTGAAAAAGAAAATAAATATTATATAACCAAAGAATAAGAAAAGAGGGCAATCATGATACGAAAAAAAGGAAAATCATTATGTGTTTTTGGTGCCAAAGGAGGAGTAGGGAAGACTTCTACTACGATTAATCTTGCGGGCATTTTTGAGGCCATTGAAAAAAAAGTATTAATTATCGATATGGACTTATCAGGTGGTGGTATTGCAACTGCTCTAAATACACCATTTACAAGTACAATTTATAATTTTGTAGACGATTATAGCAATAACCGTTATAAAGAATTTAAAAACTATATTACCACTTATGATTCCTTTATCGATATCCTTCCAAGTCCCAAAGATCCTCGTCAATCAAGCAAAATAGATTCAAAATATATTGAAATTTTACTTGATAAAGCTCTTTACAATTATGATATTGTCCTAATTGATACCAACCATGATTTAGATGAAAAAAACCTTGTCATTTTAGATAATGTAGATCTTATTTTATTTATTATGACTAACGATCCTTTAGATATTAAAAATATGAAATCATTAATTAGTATTTTTAGAGATTTAGAAAAATCAAATTACAAAATATTACTAAATAACAGTATCAATCCTTACAAAAAATACTTTTCCTTATTTGACTTACGAAACATTTTAAAAGCCAATATCGACTATACACTTTCGAGTGAGTTTTTCTTAAAAAACTTTGATGAATATGTAATGAACGGCAAAATCATCTCCTTAGAGCCGAAAATGCCAAATATCTTTGCCAAAGATTTTTCAACATTTATGAGTATAGCAGCTGATGTTACGAAAGAAAGAGAGGAAGAAGAGCGTGAAGAAAAATAGCTTATTAGAAGCGTTTAATATTGAACGAAAAGAAAATCGTTCCCCTGAAATAAATGACTATGAAATTTTTCCTGATAAAAAGCTTTTAGATGATCTTCGAACCAAAATTGTTGTTAGCATCATCGATTCTGAAATTCCTAAAGATAAACTCTTAGATCAATTTATCAATGATGTTATTGATAAAAACATTGAAGGCTATGATTTATCTAACCTAGAGCGTAGTCACTTATTTCATTTAATTGATAACGAAATAAATGGATATGGTCCGCTAACAGAATTATTAGAAGATAAAAACATTACTGAAATTATGGTCAATAGCCCTAAAGAAATTTATATAGAAATTGATGGTCAAATCATTAAAGACGAAAGCATTTCTTTTATTAATGATGAACATATTATTAGGACTATTCAACGCCTTATTGGGCCCTTAGGAAGAACTATAGACTCTTCAAATCCAATGGTCGATTCACGACTTTCAGATGGTTCTCGTATCAATGCTGTAATTCCGCCACTTTCTACTAAAGGACCAGTCATAACGATTCGTAAATTTAAAAGCGAAATGACCAATGTTGAAGACTTTATTCGTACTGGTTCCATGACCCCTTACATGGCAACATTCCTAGATGCAGCGGTAAAAGGAAAATGTAATATTATTATTTGTGGAGGTACTGGTTCAGGAAAAACTACTTTACTAAACATTTTAAGCGGTTTTATTTCTCATGATGAACGAATTATTACTATCGAAGATGCTGCTGAATTAAGATTAAATCAAACTCATGTTATCTCACTAGAAACACGAGTAACCAACTATACCAGTGATGGCGAAGTTACCATTCGTGATTTAGTAATCAATAGTCTTCGTATGCGACCAGACCGAATTATCGTTGGTGAAGTTCGAGGTAAAGAAGCATTTGATATGCTCCAAGCGATGAATACCGGACACGATGGGTCAATGACAACGCTTCATGCAAACAGTCCTAAAGATGCTTTAAACCGTTTGGAAACAATGGTTTTAATGAGTGGATTAGAAATACCTGTAAAAGCAATTCGGGAATACATCGTAAATGCTATTGATTTGATAGTTAATATAGACAGAATGAGTGATGGAAGAAGAAAAATTACATCAATTACTGAATTAACAGGGATGAGCGATAACGAAAGAGAACTTCATGAAATTTTTGCTTTCAAACAAACTGGATTAACCACCAAAAAAGAAGTCGATGGCGAATATATACTAAATAATGATAAAACACCTGCGGTTTATCAAAAAATTGTTTCTAAAGGAATTACAGATATTGACAACATGTTTCAACAAGAATAAATAGAAAGGAGTTTTTTATGAGTAGCATCAAATGGATCTTCCAAATTGTAGTAATAATTGGTGTTCTTGCATTACTATTACTTTTCTTAAGAGAATTAAAAGCCTTAAAATATCAACGAAGATTTGCTAAATTTTCCCTAACTTCAATTCATGATCAAGAAAAGTCGTTTTTTGACCATATCATAAAGCAAATTTGGTGTCTTACTCACAAATTAAGTAGAATTCTTGAAAAAAGCCAAGTTTTGCAAACCCTAAGTGAATCTTATGAACGTCACATTAGTTTCGAAGAAAAAAAACAAAAAAGTAAAATGGATTATATTTCCTTAAAATTTTTAACTGCCTTTGGTTTTGTTCTGTTATTACTACTAACTCTTATCTTCACTTCAACAAAGATTAATATAATTCACTTTTTAAGTGCTATACTAATTGGCTTTTTTATTCCAGATCTTTTATTGGCATTTAAAATGCAACAAAAGCAAAAGCGAATTGAAGAAGATTTGCTAAAAGCTATAATTATTATGAATAATAGTTTTAAATCAGGAAGAAACATTATGCAAGCTGTAGAAATTGTTAAAAATGAATTAGATGGACCAATTAGCGATGAGTTTAAAAAAATTCATATGGACATGACTTATGGCTTGCGTTTAGAAGTTGTTTTCAAAAGATTTTATGAACGTGTAAAACTAGAAGATGCTAAATACATTACTTCATCACTAACACTACTAAATCAAACTGGTGGAAATATCATTCATGTATTTTCAAGTATAGAAAAATCATTTTATAATAAAAAGAAGTTGCAAAACGAAATGAAAAGCCTTACAGCTTCCAGTATTTTTGTTTTTCGTATTTTAATCGCCTTACCACTTCTTTTTTCTCTAGCCATATTTGTATTAAATAAAAATTATTTTAATCCATTTTTTGAAACACCATTCGGCTTTTTAAGCT
Organism: Bacilli bacterium; assembly: GCA_022793555.1. Lineage (GTDB taxonomy): Bacteria > Bacillota_I > Bacilli_A > RF39 > UBA660 > MGBC162267. The sequence continues at coordinate 8,397 of JAAWDB010000083.1, read as the reverse complement.
TCATCTTAATTATTTTACTGTATATTGGCTATATATTTACAATAAAAAAAGTATTGAAGGTGAAAATGTAATGAAAAAAGAACATAATATTGCTAAACGTATTTTTCGGATGAAGACAATAAAAAAAATAGATCAAAAAATAAAATTACTTGGAGCAACTGCCAAATATCAGACGTTCACATTATTAAATTATCGTTTATTTTTTTCTCTAATCTTATTTACGAGTTCCTTATTTTTTCTAAAAAACGGTTATTTACTTGCACCTTTACTAACTGCAATTTTTTATATCGGAAGTGAGTATTTATTGCTTGATATTCCAATAAAAAAGAGGGGGAAAAAATTAGAGCACGAAGCCATTTTTTTCTTTGAAATTTTATCCTTAACATTAGAAGGAGGAAAAAGTTTAAATGCAGCTCTTGAATTAACCGCTAATAATGTGGAAAGTGATTTAGCTAAAGAATTTCAAACAACATTAAAAGAGACACATTTAGGAAAAAGTTTTACTGAATGTTTAAATAGTTTAAAAGAAAGAATTCCAAGTGATGCGATAAATAATACCATTTTAAATATTACGCAATCGAGCATTTTCGGAAATAATATCATCGAATCTTTAAACAATCAATTAGATTTTTTAAGAGAAAAGCAAATTTTAGAAATTAAAGAAGAAATTGCCAAGCTTCCCACCAAAATTAGCGTAATTTCCGTAGTTTTCTTTATTCCCATCATGATTTTAGTTATTCTTTGTCCTGTAATACTGGCGTTTATTTTTGGGTAAACGTCTTTTTCTTGTCATTAAGTGAAAAAAAGCTTAATATAATAGGTGAAAAGAAGGAATGGCATGGCAAGAAAAAGATATATTTCATCGCTTTATAAAGGAAAAAATAAAATAACGATTTGGAAAACTAACGATAAATATCATCTTGAAAATGGCGAGCAAAGTCTAACAATGAGTCATCAAAAAAAGGGGAGTTTTTCCAATACGTTATTAACAGGATTGATTATAGGGAATTTATTATCACCTCAAGAAGAATCATTGTTTCATGAAAATATAAATATCCAAGATACGCAAAATGATAATTTAGATAATGTTATTTTAAATTATGAACTAGAAAACCAGTCTTCATATATTAAAGAACACCAAAGTAATTTTTGGCAATACTATAACGCCTTAAAAAATAATAAAGATTTAACCGATTTTGATTGTAAAGCTGCACTAAAAAGCTTTTCTGATGTGCACAAATATTTGGGATACGATTTTGAAAATCAATTAAAAAAATTAGAGCAACGTTGTGTGATAACAAACGATCAATTATGTGATGAAGAAAACGTTGATGGACTTTTCTTTAAAAATGGACACAACATTTATGTAAGAACAGATAAAGAGGAAATAGTATGTGTTCATGAAAACATTCATCATCATTGGGACTTTCCAAACGTGTTATATCTTCTTAATCAACAACCAACAGATGAACCAAGTCCCTTCACTGACACCATTTATGGAAGTAGTATAGAAGAAGCACTGGCTAGCGATTTATCATGCATTGAATCTTCATTATCAGGTTTTCCTACTACATATCTAAAATTGAATTTTTGCTTACAATCTTTATATGCAACCTTTGGGCGTGATACAACCTTAAAAATGCTTAGTAAACCTAATTATCTTTTAACTCTTTATCAAGAATTTTTAAAAATTGGTTGCTCTGAAGAAGAAATTTTAAACTTTTTTGATCGTTTAAATATCCTTCATGCTTTAACACTACATCAAAATAAAGAAAAAATTGATACTGAAGAATTATTGCTAGATCTGAGTTATGATTTAATAATGATTTATGAAAATAAAACCAAACAGTCATGGGAGAAATCTCTAAAAATGCAAACCATCATTTATGCCTTAAATCAAGATTCCAGCTTTTCAAGAAATGTCAAAACCACCACTAAAACAGCTGAATACTACAAGCAAATTAAAAGTTTAGTAACCCAAAAAACATTTTTAAAAGGAATAGATCTTACGAAAGGACAATTAAGTGTTGTAATCGATAGTACAAATCAAAATTGGTATGGGAATATTTGCATTCAGATTCAAAAAGGCATTATCGAGCCAGGGAGTAAAGATATTTTTGTGTATGCTTACGAAAATGATACTTTAGTTAGAGAAAATAGTTTTAACTCGCAAACATTAAAACAAATAGAAAAATTAAAAAAATATAATATTTCCAAATCATACTGGCCTTTTTATCTAGCAAATTTCATTCCTTTTCAAATAGTAGAGAAACAAATTAGCAATTATTATGCGTTAAACGAACGAGAAAAAGAATATATGATGTCCCTTTTTCCGCAGTTATGCCATAATCATTCTTCCTTTATGTCTCCAGATTATATTGATGCCTTTCAATTACTTTTTATAGAAGCTTTAGAAAATTGCCATAATTTCTTTGAAGTAAATCAGTTATTTCTAAATAAAGAAACAATCTACCAAAAGGGGATTAAAAATGATATAAAACGTCAAAAAATAATAAGACTTAATGACTTTTCTCATCATAATATTTAATCCATTAGGTGAAAAGAAGGAAAGAAACGGGATTTAAAGAGATCCTGCTTTTTTTTACTAAAACAGTATGATAAAATAAAGTAGGTGAAAAAAATGTATAATTATATTAAAGGATATATAAAAATCCAAGAAAGCAATTATATAGTCTTAGAAAATAATAAAATTGGTTACCAGATTTATGTAGGAAATCCCTTTAGCTTTAAAACAGATGAAGAAATAATCGTATACACCTATGCCTATATTCGCGAAGATGAATACAGTCTTTATGGATTCCAAAACATTGAAGAACGAAATTTATTTTTAAAATTAATTAGTGTAAAGGGCTTAGGACCCAAAATGGCCCTACCAATACTAGCTACAGGAAGTGTCAAGGGAATTATTGATGCCATTGATCGCGAGAATATTCTTTATTTAAAAAAGTTTCCGAAAATTGGCGATAAAGTTGCTCGACAAATAATATTAGATTTAAAAGGAAAATTATCACAAGCAGAAATTCCATCTAACACGGATAATCACGATGAATTAATAAGCGTTTTAGAAAGCCTTGGCTATAAATTAGCTGATATTAAAAAAATCATTCCTGAAATATCTTCTGATTTACCAATCGAATCTCAAGTAAAGGAAGCTTTAAAGCTTTTATTAAAATAATGAAAATAGGAATTGATATTGACGATACCATCACCGAAACCAAATGGGAAATTTCCAAACAAATAAAAAAATATCGTCATAAATATAAATTAAAAAGATATAGTGATACTCATCAACTAAGTGATGAAGATTTTAAAAAATTCATGGTCGAATTTGGTGAAAAAATTTATACAGGAATGAAAGTAAAAAAAAGAGCTGCTGAAGTGATTCGTAAATGGCACGAACAAGGCCACTATATTATCTTGGTAACAGCAAGAAGTGAATTGGATTGCCCAAATATCAAAGAATATACCAAAGCATTTTTAAAAGAAAATTATCTTTTACATGATGCTCTTATTTTTGATTCAAAAAATAAGGGTTTTGATACTAGCGAATTAGGATTAGATATTTTTATTGATGATCGAGAAAGCGTTTTAGATACCTTTAAAGGACCATTTTTAATTCGCGTATTAGAAGACAAAAAAAACTATAGTAAATATAAAAAAGCTCGAAATTGGAAAGAAATTAGTGATATTGTACAAAAATTATAAGGAGGAATTATGGAAAACGAAAGACTCTTAGATGCTGAAATATTAAATTCTGATACCATAGAAGAAAATATTCGTCCTCAAAAACTAACCGAATATGTTGGACAAAAGGAGATCACCGAAAATTTAAATGTTTTTATAAAAGCTGCTAAAATGCGGGAAGAATCTCTTGATCATGTCCTTCTTTATGGTCCTCCTGGACTTGGAAAAACGACACTAGCTCATATTATTGCCAATGAGCTTGGCGTCAACTTAAAAACAGCTTCTGGTCCTTCACTAGAAAAGAGTGGAGATCTTGCCGCTGTTTTATCAAATCTTGAACCTGGGGATGTCTTATTTATTGATGAAATTCATCGTATGCCCAAATTTATTGAAGAAATTTTATATCCAGCCATGGAAGATTTTGAGTTAGATATCGTCATTAATAATGATGGAAGAAGTAGAAGTATTAAAATTGATTTACCGCCCTTTACTTTAGTAGGTGCAACTACAAGAGCAGGGGATATTTCTAGTCCATTAAGAGACCGTTTTGGTATTGTCTCAAAATTAAATTACTATTCTGAAGATGAACTCTTTCAAATAATAAAAAGAACCAGCCGTGTTCTGGGAATGATGATCGAAGATGATGCCGCAAGAGAAATAAGTAAACGTTGTCGTAAAACCCCTCGTATTGCCAATCGTCTTTACAAGCGTGTTCGTGATTTTGCTCTGGTAAAACAATTAGAAATCATTGATGAAGATACCACCACAGATGCATTAAAAAAATTAAAAGTAGATCCCTATGGTTTGGATGCAATTGATAATGAATATTTAATGGCCTTAATCACAAAATTTAATGGTGGTCCTGTAGGAGTAGAAACTATTGCCACCAGTATTGGCGAAGAAGTTTCAACCATTGAAGATGTCGTAGAGCCATTTTTACTTCAAGAAGGATTTATTAAACGAACACCAAGAGGAAGAGTAGTAACAGAAAAGAGTTATGATCATTTAAAAATTGATCATAACAATAGCTTATTTTAAAAGTCAGGAGAAAACTATGAATTTAGAAGATTTTAATTATGAATTGCCCGAAGAACTAATTGCCCAAACACCATTAAAAAAACGATCTGATTCCAAATTATTAATATTAGATCGCGAAACTGGCCAAATTGAACATAAACATTTTAGCGATATTATCGACTACTTAATTCCTGGTGACGTTTTAGTACTTAATGATACCAAAGTAATACCAGCAAGATTGATTGGAGAAAAAGAAAGTACCAAAGCTGTAATTGAACTACTCCTTTTAAAAAATCTTGAAGAAGACATTTGGGAATGCTTATCTAGACCTTTCAAAAGATTAAAAGAGGGAACAATAATTAACTTTGGCCAAAACCTTCTTAAAGCTAAAGTGATAAAAAAAGAAACAGACGGAATCGTTCAAGTAAAATTTATGTATGAAGGAATATTTTTAAATCTTTTAGACCAGCTAGGACAAATGCCATTACCACCATATATCCATGAACATTTAGAAGAAAAAGATCGTTACAATACGGTTTATGCTAAAAATGTTGGTAGTGCCGCTGCGCCTACGGCAGGTCTACATTTTACTGAAGAATTATTACAAAAAATAAAAAATAAAAAGATTACGATCACAACAGTTACTCTCCATGTTGGGCTTGGAACCTTTCGTCCAGTTGAAACGGAAAACATTCAAGAACACCACATGCATAGTGAATACTTTGAATTAAATGATCATAGTGCAAAAGTATTAAAAGAAGCAAAGAAAGAACATCGCCGTATTATTGCTGTAGGAACAACTTCTACAAGAGTTTTAGAAACGGTATATTCTAAGTTTAATGAATTTAAAGAAACAAGTGGTAATACCAATATCTTTATTTATCCCGGATACCAATTTAAAGCGATTGATGGTTTAATAACAAATTTTCATTTACCCAAAAGTACATTAGTGATGCTTGTAAGTGCCATGGCCGGACGAGAGAATATTTTAAAAGCTTACCAAGAAGCTATAACTAAAAAATATCGTTTTTTCTCGTTTGGAGATTCCATGTTTATTAACCCAAAGAAAAAGGACTAGTCAGAACTGTCCTTTTTTTGATCTTTAAATTCTAAATAAACATTTTTCTTAAAATGATGTTCTAAAACTTCAATTGTTCCTTGATCTGCCTCTTCTAATTCTTCATTATTAACCAAAAAATATTTGTGTTGTAAATAATCTTTTCCATCTTTACTAACTGGATCATCCCAAGTTAAATCTAAATGCAACCATTCTTGATCAAGATAAACCGCATTCCAAACATGGCCTTCATTTTGTTCTTGCAAATCTTCAGGAGTTGTTGCAATTTTATAATTCGGTAGTTGTAAGCGAGCTAAGAAAATTGCCATCGCATCAGTATAACCATTACAAGTAGCATATCCCTCAAACAATGGACCATAAGCAAGGTAAGAAAGATATGTGGAATCGCCATCTTCATTTCGTGTTACATCATATTTAGTGGTATTAATAAGATAATCATGCATCGCTTTGATTTGTTCATACAAAGAATCTTGAGGATTAATTTCTTTCATCATAATTTCTGTCATTTTTTGTTCAATTTGTTCAATTTGTTCATCCGTATATAAATATTCTACTTGAAGTGTAATTTCCCCAGATTCGGATAAGGTCGTTTTAATATTAGAAAAACTATTATAAGGATGAACAAAATTATTAATATGTGTAAGTAAATTTTGATCTTGACTAAAATCTTTCATATCTTGAATACAAGAGGTATATTCACTAGGGCAATAAAAAGTAAAATTATTCCATCCCGAATTAACTACGGTAAAGAAAATATTACGAAGATCTCCCTTACTTAAGGGAACAAAAGAATCAGTATTTTGAATAAAAATAAAAGTATCCTTTTTATAATAATCGTTTCGTTCTTGGTCCAAATAAATAGGATTCTTTTCAATAACGGTTGTCAGTTGTGTACTAATAAAAGATGATTTTGACACCAGATAAATTAAAAAGGCACAGCATAGAAGAGGAAATGCCATTTGTTTTAACAACTTCAAAAAAACCAACTACTTTCTAAAAATATTTTAACATTAAAAAAAGAAGTAAGCAATCTTACTTCATCCCTTTAACTTTTTGTGATAATCTGCTTTTTTGACGACTAGCAGTATTTTCTTTCATTAATCCTTTACTAACAGCTTGATCTACATATTTTTGAGTATCAGAAAGTAAGGTAGTAGCTTTTTCTTTATCGTTACTAGCAATAGCTTTATCACATTCCTTAATTAAATTCTTTACGCGAGCTTTCAATTCATGATTATTATCAGTTTTTTTAGCGATAACTTTGATAGCTTTTTTAGAACTTTTAATATTAGCCATAAATATCTCCCTTCTAGACCTAATTCATTTACCATTTTAACAGAATTATATGAGTAATGCAACGAAAAATACCATTTTTTAGCGCTTAATAGCGAAAATTCCTCACAAAAAAATGAATACCAAATGTCGTTTATATAGATAATCTATTAAAAAAGATAAAACAAAGCTTATAATGAAAAGTATGTTTAATTAAAGATACATTTCTATCTTAAAAAAACGTAAAGATTACTCATGTAATTTTCTTTGTAAGTAATGAAATTGTAGAAAAAAACAAAGAGATATTTTATAATAAAACAAGCTTAACCATGGAGTGAATATGGCCCACAAATTGATTAAGCAAAAAACAAAAGTTCATTTTTTTGGATGATACTATGTTTATAAAAATGAATTTAAAAAAAATAAATTAACATAGAAAATAAATTCCTGACTCATGATATTGAGCAAATACAAGAAAAGAAATATAAAAAGGGATTTATTTGTAAAACGTGATTAAGAGTATTAAATACAATCTGGTTTGTCAGTCATTGGGGACCTTGGTTCATTCGTAGTACAAGTTACCATAATGGCACAGAGTCCGAAGTCTTTGCTTTTAGTAATCACCGAGGAGTTAGTTGGACCTCGATTAGTTTTCGCGTATTATACTATGTTAATCTAGAAAAGATAGGATCAAAATTTGGTTTGCCAATTCGAGTCTTCCTTGGTTCAATCGCGGTACAGATTATGCTCGTGGTATTAGTGCTGGTATGTTTATGTTCTGTCATATGTACGGTTCAGTGTACTCGGGTGTTAGTTTTCGCGTAAAATAACTATGGCATATAAATTACGAATAAATGACAAATGAAAGTAAGTTTTGCCTTAGAGATCCTATTCCATTTCTTCGGGAAACTGGTAGACTTCCAGTTTTTTTCATAACTTTTTAAAATTTGGTCAAACTACAAATGGTGATTTTAATGAAAAAAATGCTTTTTTTAGATGCTGCTACTAACTACCAGAATCCTAAAATTTTAGTGGGAGTTAATGAAAGAAAAAATCAAACGATTTGTCATTATCAAGTTTTAGAGAAAGATCAAAAATCCCTTGGCCGGGATGCAGGAGATTATTTTACCATTCAATTTACTAGTCAAATTTTAGAAGATAAATCCCTATCAATTCAAAAAGAAGTAGAAAAAGTTGTACGCACCTTTTTAAAAAAATATCATAAAGAAAGTCCCATTCTTGTTGTTGGACTTGGTAACGCTGAAATTTTAGTAGATTCCTTCGGCAGTAACGTAACCAACAAAATGATTGCCACAAATCACTAT
>JAAWDB010000082.1 GCA_022793555.1 Bacilli bacterium | reverse complement strand
GAGTAAGCTTATTTACAAGCAAACCAACTTATCTTTATACCGATTATCAATATGCCATGAATTTAGCAAAAGAAAATTACACCAAGCCTTTTATTTATGTATATGACAATTACTTTACTCACTTAAATTCTCTTCCTGAATTCGCTACCTATGAAAAAAGTCTAATTTTAAATCACAATATTTATGATTTCACCCTCTTAAAAAAAGATGAATTACTTAACGAACAAAAGGAAGTTATTCTTTGTATCAAAAATTGGATCGATCAAAATACAGTTTTAGATAAAATAAAAAAGAATACGGATTTTAAAAATATTGAACAAATTCTATATTTAAATTCTGATGTAGAATCAACTTATTATCGTTTAACAAAAGCCTAAAAAGCTTTTTTTATTTGGAAAAAGAATAAGTGATAAAAAAACCTAACATCAAAAACAGAAAATAAGGTATGATAGAAAAAAGAGTAATGGACCCACTAACCAAACTTAGTAAATAAGCGATACTACTCCATAATAAGCCATCAATAATCACATAAAAAACATTACGTTTTTTCTTCAAGAACCACTCAACTAGCTTACTAACTACAATAATGCCGAAAAAAAGACCAAGACCAAAAAACAAAGTTCCACATACATTTCCAAAAGGATTACCAACAAGCTCTAAAACCGTTTCATAACTTCCTAACATTAAAAAAATTGCGGTTCCACTAATTCCTGGAATGACCATCGTCGCAGCATCTATAAAACCTAAAATCAAAAGATATCCATAGGAAGTAGAAGGATTATGAAAAGAAAAGAGCGGAATAAGTATAGGAAACAAAAAAGCCACAAGAAAAATAAAATAATCACTTTTTTTAACAAAAGAAAATTCCTTTTGAAAACTTGGAACTGTTCCTAAAATAAGTCCAATAAATAAAAATAAGGTAAAATAATAAGCATGATTTAAGAAAAATAATAAAACATTACTAAACAAAATTGCAGATACCACTACACCTAGTCCAAGTGGTGCTAAAAAGAAAAAATATTTTTTAGGATGCTCAAAAAAATGATTAATTGCTAAAATGGCTTCTTCATAAACATGAAGTATAACTGCGATCAAAGAACCACTAACACCTGGAATAACTTTACCAATACCAATCAAAATTCCCTTTATAAACAAAAATAGACTATTCATCAAACCACCTATGAAAAGTCTATTCTTAATATTATGATTTATTATATAAAACTAGTTTTAACTCACTAAAACAACTCGAAAACTAACCGTAGCCCAACTAGCTCCATAAGCAGCACCAAAGGAATACACCCCAGCAGTTGTACCAGCATTGTAACCTGTACCACGATAAAACCAAGGTCCCCAATGAAAGATAAAATTAGCATCATCAGCATACCATGAGCCAATTTGTCTATTCTGAGATCCATATGTTACTGTGGCAAAAGAGCCCATCTCTCCTGTCGCATCTCCTAAAATACGTAATTGATATTGATTGCGCTTATCAGAATAAACATATTGATCATAATATTTTCTTTCTGGAAAATCGATTCCTGTTACTAATTCAGTTAAACCTGATGTATCACCATCACAAGTTGAACAACTGAATTTTCCATTAAATCCTGAGTTTGAGTGACTATTATAACCGCTAATAAAATTATCATTATTATCTACTAAACCGACCATCACATAGTCCCATGCACCACCACTCATATCATAGATACCTGTTATATTTCCTGTCGTACTTGCTAAATATCCAGCCTCTGTATTCCAAGACTTTGTAATATCATCAGTCGCTCCATAACGATTACACTCTTCATTAGTAGCAGTATATCCACATGTTGGTTCATTTACAGCACTATATCCTGTTATGTAATTTTCATTATTATTAATTCTTACACTTGTAGCGCTTCCATATTTACTATGTTGTAAATAGGCTACTGCTCCCCATTCCGTATTCTTCATCAAATGACTATCTAATTCTCTTTTATAGTTATAGGAAGTTGAAAAAGCATTAGCAATTTGAATACTTCTCCATGAATTTACATTTGGTTTGATTTGGACACTATCAGGTTCATTAACATTCTTCTCTGCACTAGCCTTATCTGTACTTCCTTTATACCCTGTCTCAAACTTTCCTACCCATAATCCTTTAGTATTCATACTAATAAATGCCGGATGGGTCATGTAATCTCCAACTCGACAGTTTCCACTTTCTCCACTTTCCATTGGCGTACTACATTCTCCATTGACATTATCTTGTGTATCATAATCTCCAAAAATCACTGGTATCTCATGTACTTTATTATTATCAATAGTACCTAAATTAGTGTATTCTCCTAAATCCCATAACTGATAACGATATTTTGGTATCCAGACAAAATACGATTCGATATTATCTTCTGGTATTACTTCATGATTACGGTAAGTCTTAGTTTCATCATTTAAAATTACCGCATTCGCCCATTGTTTATTTTCATAACTATACCATGGACTTGTTGTATCCGCTTTTCTT
>JAAWDB010000081.1 GCA_022793555.1 Bacilli bacterium | reverse complement strand
TAAAAATTATTAAATCATATCGTTTCATACCATAATTTTATGCCAAAGATATTTTATTATTAAAAATTAACCAAGCATTTTTTTAACAAAGAAATTTAAGTAACTTTAAACTTTTACATAAAAATTAATAAAAATATTGAAAAAGTAGCTAAAATCTAAAAATTTGGATTTTTAATTTTATAAAATATTTCATCATCAGTATAATGTGATCTTTGTTCATAAGTACCAATAATATAAGCAGGAATTTCTTTCACATAATAATCACTGATATCTTGTTTTTCTAATTTCTCAAGATTTTCCTCATTATAATCAGTAATAAAAACTTTAGGACCTTTCTTGGTCATTTTAAAATAAACGAGCATTTGCATCAAGCGCATTTCTTCCTCAACAGAAATATAAATTGGTTTTTCATTCAAACCATTTAAAATATCTATAACCCGTTTACGATAAATAGCAGGAAAGTCTTTTAAACAAAAGATATCCGTAAATTCTTTAACTTGACCAATAAAATAATATCCTTCTGCATCTTCTTCCGTTTTAAAACCAATAGAAAATTGAACTTCATCATCATCTAAAAAGGATTTTAACGTATTTACATCATCTTCTGTATAAACAGGCATAATAAAATCTTTACTTGGTATTTCAAAAAATAAAGTTTTACGAAATTTCATAGTATCACCTAATTTAATATTACCACGTTTCACATTAGATTTTATATTTTTCCAAGAAAAAAATCCCATTGTAAGGGATTTGTGTAAAGAAAAATATTAACGTTTTGAGAATTGTGGTGCTCTACGTGCTTTTCTAAGACCATATTTCTTACGTTCTTTTACACGTGGATCTCTAGTAATCATACCATTTGCTTTTAAGATTTTACGATAAGAATCATCTCTTGTTTGATCAGTATTCGCATCAAATTCCATAAGAGCTCTAGCAATACCTAAACGAATTGCTCCAGTTTGACCAGAAAATCCGCCACCTTTTACTGTTACCGTAATATCGAAACGATTTTCATTATTTGTTAACACTAAAGGTTGTTTTAAATCCATAACTAAAGTTTGATAAGGCATATATTCATTAACATCTACACCATTTACCGTAATATTACCAGTGCCACTAGTCAAAGTAACTTGAGCACTAGATTGTTTTCTACGTCCCGTAGCTTTCCAACTTTGTTTTGCCATATAAGTCCTCCTAATCTATTTTTAGTTCTACAGGTTTTTGAGCTGTATGTTTATGATCGCTTCCACGATAAACAAATAACTTCTTACCCATAGCTCTTCCAAGTCTATTATGAGGCAACATTCCTTTAATAGCTCTTTCCATCATTTCTTCTGGATATTGATTAATCATCGTTTTTGCATTACGTTCACGAAGTCCTCCTGGATATCCACTATGATTATAATACATCTTATCATTTAGTTTATTACCAGTTAGAATTGCTTTTTCCGCATTAATAACGACAACATAATCTCCACAATCTACATATGGTGTATAAGTAGGTTTATGTTTTCCTCTTAAAATTGTCGCAACCTTTGAAGCAACACGACCAAGAGGTTTACCACTTGCATCTACAACATACCAAGTACGTTCAATATTTTCTTTTTTTTGTAAAAATGTACTCATAAAAATTTCCTTTCATCGTTTTTCCTATGTTCACTTTCCCAGGGCTAGATAGGTCAAAACAAACAAAATGTACCGATTAAAATTATATGCGAGTATGAAAGAAAAGTCAAACAAAATAGCGCAAAAATCAAGATTTTTCCATCATTAGACATAAAAATATCATAATTTTGAAAAAATCACTTTTACAGATTCAAAAAAATAGGCATACAATAAACATCAATATTCTATTTTTTCAAGATAAAGTCCCTGACTCTCAGCCGTAGAAAATTGTTTTACTTCTTCGCCTTTTAAAGATGCTTCAATTTCACTTATCTTCCTTTTTTTCAATGAAACATCAATAAGTGCTCCAACGATATTACGAACCATATATCGATAAAAACTTTTACCAACAAAAATAATGTCTAGAAATTCTTCTTCCTCATGAAAAGAAATATCATAAATGACCGAAGTATTATTTTCACGCTCACCACTTACAAAACGTTGAAAATCATGAACTCCTAAAAAAAGTTTGCTTGCTTCTTTCATTAACGAGGTATCTAACTTACTTGGACAAAAGAAAACATAATCATAAAGCTGTGGACAAAAAGGACCAAAATAAATGCGATAACGATAAGTTTTCTGCTTAACCGAAAAACGAGCATGAAAATCTAAAGAAACTTCTTCACATTCTTTCACATAAATATATGGACCAACTAATTTATTTAAAATTTCTTTAAGTCCCTTTGTTGGAATATTATGTGTTAAATCAAAATGTACACACTGATCACTAGCATGCACTCCTCGGTCTGTTCTTCCCGCTCCCTTAACAACAACTGGGCCTCGATCAATTTTTGTTAGTGCATCTTCTAAACTTTTTTGAACTGTCTTAACATCTTTTAAGCGCTGAAAACCATAAAATTTACTTCCATCATAAGAAATACGTATTAAATATCTCATAAGTGCTCTCCTCTTTCTACACTACGATATATCGCCTTTAATACTTCTTTCGTTTCTAAATAATGCTCGATTTTTAAACCACGTTGTTCTAAATACTTCACATATTCAATTACTGGGGGCATAGGAATAACCTGATAAATTTGATCATCATAAAAATCACTTACCAAACGATATCCCTTATCTTCAAAAAAATAAAAACAAGATAACATTCCCATTAAAAAAGAAAGATCATCCGTAACTAATATAATACATTTACCATACTTAATTAACTTTAAAAATAATTTTTGATAATAACTTCGACTTTTAAATAAAAAACCTTTTTCAAAATGGACAAATAACAGAGTTTCAGAGTGAAACAACAAAGCTTCAACAAATCGCAATTTTTTTGCTTCCGTAGATGATAACTTACTAACATTTCGGTTTAAAACTGCAGCATCTAACAAAACCATTCGACAAGCATCTAGAAACTTTTCTTTTGAATAATTACCCAACTTTTTTTCCAAATACTTATGAACACTAATATTTTGTAAAAATAAATCATCAACAATATAAGAAATTTTAGCATTGTTTTTTAATTTTTGAAAAGACCCACGAAAATTAACAAAAGCTAAAATTTTACCCGGCTCAATAAAATCCTTTAATTTGACTTCCATAAATGATTCGTTAACTCCTTTCCTTCCAAATAAACTTTATCAATTAGTCCATAGCTCTGTAATTGTAAAGATAAATCAACAAAGAATGGTAGAGAAAAACCTAAGCGTTTCATAATTTTTTCCTCTTTTAAAACAGACAAAGTCGAACCTTCCATTAATATTCCCTTCTTTCCCATAATAACTAAATAAGGAAATAAAATCGCATCTTCTAAATCACTAGTAACATAAAAAAGTGTAATCTGGGTATTTTCAAAAAGTTGAAATAATTCCTTTCTTTCTTTCATATTAAAAATAGACAAAACATCATCTAGAAAAAAAAACTTTGGTTTCATTAAAACTTGTTTTAATATCATTACCTTTAATTGAAATTTTTTGGTTAATTTTGAAAACGAATAAGACAAAGATTTTAAGTTTAAAAATGCTTTCACTAACTTTTTATCTTGACTACTTAACTCATCATAATTTAAATAATGCTCAATAGAATCTTCAATTTTCACTGTACTTTTTGTAATACCACGACAAGATGCCTCTTTTAAAATATCTCCAGTAAAATTCTCTTCTCCCAATATGGCACGCAAAAGCAAAGTTTTTCCAACTCCTTCTTCACCAATCAAACAAACATTTTTTCCTTCAGTAAAATCAAAGGTAAAATTATCAAAAATTTTCTGGTTTTTCGCGTAGATTCCAACATTTTGCATATGTATCTGTTTAAGCATATTGATCACTTCAGCATATATTCTAATAGAAAAGCAAAAAAAAAGAAAGAAAATCTTTCCTATTTTGTACTGTTTGGAATTTTTATAATAATTTCATTTGGAAGTGAATACATATATTTTTCTCTAGCATATCTTGCTACATAATCCATATCATGTAATTTTGTAACCTCGGAATTTAAAGATTCCTCTTCAGAAAGCAATGTATTATATTCTTTATTCAAATCCACAAGTAGTGTTTTATTCTGAACAATTTGAACCCAATCTTGAAAAATTGCTCCTACAAAAATACTTATTACTACAACTAAAACACCAGATAAAAGACAAAGTCGACGTTTGACCTTTGAACTAACCCGCTTTTTCATTCTATCACCTTATTATTACACATTATATCATTTGTTCAAATACTTAGCAATAAGCGGAATAGACTTTACATATTTTTTGACACTCAAAGTTAGACGTTTCTCGATAAAATATCCAATAAAAGTCATTCCAACAAAATAAATATGGACAATTCCATGATTGACATAATACATTAATAAAACGTAAAATAAAGCAATATCTAATATAAATAATGAAGTCAAAAGATAACGCCAGAATCTTTTTAAAGAAAAAACAAAATTATAATGAACACGACTAGTAAAAGAAAAGAAAAGACCAAATAAAAAAGAAACGAGAAAAGAAAGTAACTGTAATTGATAATCCATTATTTAAATAACTTGGCGAACATGGATTCTTCTTTCGCTTTTTCTTTTCCTTCTAAGTAAGTAAAACTATTAATCTTTCCTTTAATTCGAACATTACCATCATGAGTATCCAAACGTAAAATTTCTAAGCCTTCGCCTTTTAAAAGTAAAACACCCATCGTAGTTTCTAATAAAAACTCCTCATTATCAAAACTACTAATTTTCTTAACGCCCGTTAAATAAATCTGACGACGATCCATTATTTTCACTTCATGATTACTAGTAATAATTTCTTCCATATTTTTGTCCATGACAATTCCTCCTACCAAAAACTATGCATTAGAAAAAAAATTATGACAAAAAAAAGAAGTTCCTTATGAAACTTCTAAAATTATTCAGCATCTTCACATTTATTATATTCAGCAAAAATAGCTTCTTCAAATGACTTACGAACATCTTGATTAATTGGATGAGCAATGTCGCGATAATCTCCAGTTGCCGTTTTTCTACTTGGCATTGCGATAAAAAGTCCATTATTACCTTCAATAATACGAATATCATGAAT
>JAAWDB010000080.1 GCA_022793555.1 Bacilli bacterium | reverse complement strand
GCATTATACATAATAAAAATCACTTCTTTCCATTTAACTCAAAAGTACTGAGAATAAAACACTATTTAATAATTATATAAACTATACTGAATAAACAAAGAACATTAGTTATAGCAAAATTTAATATTTAGTATATCACATTTATAAAAATATAAAAAGAAAATTGTAAATAATTTATTCCACCATTCAACACTAATCAAATAAATATAATAAACCCTTCCAACAAGCCACCCTCGCTCGAAATTAGCACTATTATATTGTTTTTAATTTATTACATATTTCCATAATCAGGCATCATAAATATCTCTATTATTTATATGTAAATAATTAATCATGAATTTGAATGTTCTAAACTTCTTATTCTTATTAGATCATCATCTTCTTCCAAAAATTTCAATTCCTTATTAAGTTGTTCAATATATTCTACTGAAGTGTCATAAAATAATTTGTTGGAATTCATTTCAAATTTTGGATCAACAACTAATTTTACTTGTAATGGATTACTTCTTATTTTTTTAGCTAATGAAAGAAATAATTGTTTTATTTGAATAGAATCATCACTTTCCAAGTTTAAGTTTATGCTTTCATCATCAATCTCAAATAATAAATTAACTTTGCCATCAATTATACACAAAATAGCATTAATTGTTTCCATATATTTCCCCCCTCTCATCAAATGCAAATCTTCCACCTTCCAATATTTTTATACTTTCACTTTTCCAATCTTTTATATATTTTGCATCTTTAATATTGATCAATTCATTTGAAAATGGATTCCCAACATATGTTTTGTAATCAGAATTAGAATATTCTTTTAAAATAGATCTTAACGGGAAGGTCCTTACTGCTATATTAGCATTATGAGTTGCAATTAAAATTGTTTTTTTCATCTTGGATAATTTAATTATTTGAGGGACTAATACATCATTCACATAAGAATTACCCAAACTCTTTTCTGGCTCATCTAATATATAAACATCAAATGAATCTTCTAAGGCCTCATCTAATACAATCATTGTTTGTTCCCCAGTAGAAGGCATATATTCTTTATCATCCACTGTAAATATTTTTTTAATACCTAAAAAATCATCTAATGAATAAACTCTACTTTCGTTAAGTATATCTTTTAAATCAGCAATTGTCGTACCAACATTCATTTCATAAATATTTTCTTCTATATACTTTAAGTAATTATAGACATTTCTTAAATCAGTAACTTTTTTCTTAAATAACCCTGTTTTTGAATTGCGATCATACATTTTTACAATTTTTTTAATATATAATTTTTTGTTTTCCTCCAAAACACCTAATTTTTTTTCCTCAACATCAAAGTTTTTATTAAAAATTTCCATTATAGATTTAATATCATTTTCTAACTTTAATCTATTTTTTATATAATTAGATAACCCTGTCGTTGATGGCAGTGTTTTCAAATTAGTATTTGCTTCTACCAATTTTTTATATATATTAACTGTTTTATTAGATAATTCAATTGACAAATTATTATCCCAAATATCTATAAATTCATTTTGAATCTTTTTATAAACAGATTTATAAAGACTTTCAATAAATTCTATTTCGTCCTGCATTATATAATTACTTAATTCAATATCTTTATTTATTTCCAATATTGTTAACACTTTAGACATGTTTGTTTTTAATTTCATAAGCTTCTTATTATCAGTTCCACTTATTTCAGTAATATCTAATATTTTCATTCTATCCTTATTTGCGTTTCCATTTTTACTTAAAATATAATTCAAATAATCCCTACATTGAGTCACACTTCTCTCATTCCAGTTACTCACATCTAATATTTCCCTTGCACAATTTGATAAACCATATAATTCTAGTTTTCTTTCAGATTCGCTAACTTTTAATTTATCTAATAATTTATCCTTATTGTCAATTGGATCATAATAACTAATACTTTTTCCTTTCCTATGAAAAAATTCCTTTGCTTTTCCTAATAGAAAAGATTTCCCAGTACCCTTCGTTCCAAAAATTATGTTTATATCATCATAAAATTCTATCATTTCTTTTTCTTTATAACCAACATCTATTAAATACTTGTTTTGGCTTTGATATAAAGTATCAACAATCTGTGGATTTTTTTTTGCTAGCAGCACAAATTGTTCAAATGAATCAACCTTAAGTTTTATGTTAGGCAAATCATGTTTTGAATACTCATCCCAATCTTGTACATCACTTCCAATTAATGAATAAATATCGTGATTTATTAAAATGCCCATACTTTTATATTGTGATGGCTCCCAAAAAAATCTGCTTTTTTCTTTAATTTTATCATTTATAAAATTAATTGAATCTTCATCTAGACTTTTTGATTTCCAATAATGAGCAATTACTATGCAATCTAACTTATTAACTAATTCCATTAAATCGTCTAATTCACACACTAAATTATCGGGTTTTATTGTAGAAATTAATTTTTTTAATTCTTCATCAAACTTATCAACTGTATTAGGATTATTTATTATGATAACATGACCATTTCTAGAAATTCCCTTTACATCTAATTCAACTCCTGGCCAAATCAAAAAGTCATCCTTTGCTTCTTTAATAAATGATTTATATTGTTCATAATCAAATTCATTATGATTTGTTACACCAATAATCTTAACACCATTTGAATTTATAATAGTTTTTAATTTATTAGGTGATATGTTTCTTTTAGGAGAATCTCCTTTCTTTGTTGCTTTTGTGTGACAATGTAAGTCTATTTTCATCAAAACACCCTCTTTCAATTAACTATTTTATCATAAATTATAAATCATCACTATAATTAAAAATTAAAAAGAGAAACAATGTTCTTCAATTTTCACTATACAATATCATTTTTTACTACTTTTCCAATGATCAACAACATTATCAATAACTTCTTTACTAACAAAAGCAGGCGCTATCCTAATTAAATCATAATCAAGCATATCCTTATAATACACAAATGCACAATCATCAATACAAGTATCTTTATACTTATTAAACCCTGTATCACTATTATGTCTAAAAGTCACCACAGCATCACATCATGGTTTATTTACTAGTACAAGTCAAATTGGTGACTATACGCATATAATAAAAGACAATCTAGATGAAGATGAAGAAAAAAGATTATTTAAAATAAAAAAGAATTAAAAAAACGAACTAAAAAATAGTTCGTTTTAATATTACAATTCAAATAATTTTTCAGCCATCAACTTTATAACATCAACATTAACCGCATTACCAAATTGTTTATAAGCCTGTTGATCACTATTATTTGGAATAAAAGAATCAGGAAAACTCTGAAGCCTAGCCGCTTCTCTAACCGTTAATCTTCTTTTATATTTACCAATTATAGGAATTTGGACCATCGCAACTAATGCTGGAAAACAAGTTGGCTTTTTTATTCTAATACCAGAAGGTCTAAACTGTATTATCCCTTCCCATAATGATTTTATACTATCTCCTGCTTGCCATTCCATCTTTTTATGAGTTGGCGAAAAATCTTTTAAATAATTGTATTTCTTTAACCAATAATCAATAAATTCTTTATTATTCTTATACAAATTAATATTCTTATTAATAAAATCTAACTTCCATTTTGGTAAATCATCATTTTTAACAAACCCATTAAAATATACTGCCCAAATAGGAAAACCAATAGTAGTTTCTTTTATTCCCTTATAAAATTCATCCCAAGCATCTAAAATCATTTTTTCATAATCAGAAATATAATACTTATCAGAAACCTTTTTAGTTTCCAAAATATCAAATACACTATTATCATCTTTTTTCATGAAACTAGGCAATTCAATTTTTAAATCCTTATCAGCATTTTTAGGATCATAAATACCAAGAATTACAACTCTTTCCCTAAGTTGCGGAACCCCTAACTGATGAGGACTTATAATAATTGGCTCTTTAGTTAATCTATAACCTATTTTTTTTAAATGTGAATAAATTGTTTCCCACGTTTTTTTATTATCATGAGATACCAAATTTCTTACATTTTCTAATATAATATACTTAGTTTTGTGGTATCTTAAAATTCTTTCAATCTCAAAAAATAAAGTGCCTTTTGTCTCATCGTTAAAGCCCAATTGCTTACCAGCTTTTGAAAAACTTTGACATGGGAATCCAGCACATAAAACATCATGTTCAGGTATATCTTTCTCATCAATATCCCTAATATTACAATCAGCATTAATACCATAATTATCTAAATATGTTTCAATAGCGTATTTATCAATTTCTGATGCAAATACACACTCGCCACCCAATTGTGACATAGCCTGATGAAACCCACCAATTCCGGCGAATAAATCTATAAATTTAAACCTATTGCTCATATTATCACCACTATAAATAGTATACTATATTTTCTAACAAAAAGCTATCTTTTTTTACATTTTTATACAAAAAATATCTGTAAAATAGATTAATAAAAAGAATTAGTATATAATACAAATAGGAGGAAAAATATGGCAAATCTAAAAAGTGAACAAATAAAAAATGATTTAAATATAGAAATAAATAATGACCAACCACTATCACCGTCTAAAATGAAAACACAAATCATAAATATACTAGGCCATGAAAACTGCTATACAGAAAAAATACTTAATAAAAATTTACTTTTCTACAAACATCATAACAAAATAGAAATATTAATTTTAGCCGCCATTACTTACCTAGGTGGTAATGGACAACACCCAATTTACAAAAAACGAATGCAACTAAAAAAATGGTATAAAGACATAGTTGAATATTATAAAGATAACCCACAATATAATATAAGATTTATTGGTGTTTATCACTACGAAAACAATATTGTTTTTACAGAATTTTTAAAAAATACTTACATAAATAAAAAAATGAATTCCTCTGCTGCCCATGTTTATATCAATGATTTATATCAAGCAATGAAAGATGGAATATTCAAAAGAAAAGACCGAAACAAAAATGAACTAATAACTATTAAATATAATAATTTTAAAAATTATTTAGACGGCAATTTAGAAGATTCCAATAATGAATTATTCAACATATTCAAAGAGTTTAATAAAAATAAATGTTTTAAAAAATGGATAACTGCCAAAGAAGCCATC